>CAZGYS010000128.1:0-12674 GCA_964530305.1 uncultured Leptospiraceae bacterium | reverse complement strand
CACGTACGGTTCTTAGAGGGGGGTGATCCGGTGACGGGTCGCCCCTACTCGACGCATGGTAAATCACGAATATTCGTACTTACGCCCCGCGAGACCGGCAACTCTCACGACCTTAAATGACTCTTCAAGGCTGACACTCGCGGCAACCATCCGGCGCCGGGCTCCAAATCAATAAAAGCAATTCGAAGTCGCTCTGCAGCCCGACAAGGTGGAAAAACATAGAGAGGTTTCGCTGCAACTAAATGGAAAGCTTGCCGAACAGCCGGCGAAGGTTCCGCTCGTGTTGCAAGTCAAGGCCGCCGTGCTTGCGACTTTAATATTTACGGTTGTTGAGAAAGCTCCGGAAGGACCTGTTCCCGTAACATTGTAAGCGGACGACCCGGTCGTGGATGTCGGAGTGCCTGAGATTACTCCCGTGGTGGAGCTGATGGACAACCCGGTCGGCAGACCTGGTGTAACGCCTACTCCGCTGGAATTGGACACCGCGAACTCCTGACTGGTCGCCTGATTTTGCTCCAGCAACAAAGTGGTGCTTCTGTAACCGGAGGTGGTCCCGATGATGCTGACGGACGCCGTGGCGGAGCCGCCGGCGTTGGTGGCGCGAACAGTACGGCTACCGGAGGTAAAAGTAACCCCGCTAATGGTACCGCTGATGACGCCGGTAGACGTATCCAACGAAAGCCCGCTGAAGTCGGACGCCCAGGAATAACTCGTAACATCGCCCGTTACGGTCGGCGTATTGTTCGTAATCGGGTAATTGATCAAATAGACTGCATTCATATTGGAATATGAAAGATTCGAAGGCGGAGTCACCGTCGGTCCGGTCGGCAAGGCCAATGCGAGAAGCGCCGGGTCCAGATCATCGGTCTCGGAATCACCGGTGAGCACGGAGCATCCGGACAACATAAGCCCGACCAGCAAAACTTGAATCATATTCCAAAATGCGTTCTTCATTTTCTTAAGTTAAGGGTGCGCCGGAATAAGTCAAGCATGATGGTCGCGGTATTCGCCCAGGTATCGCCTATCCACGCAATCGCAACGCTTGCTTATGTTCCGGCTCAATATACAGCGCGTTCTTCAGAGCCAGTTCACCTTTCTCCGGCAATTCATTAGCGAGCGCCCAGTCCGCCAGGCGCGTCCACGCGCATCCAGGTCGGGCTTTTCCAGTAGATACTGGTCCAGCAATAAGTCCAGGATTGGCTCGATATCCATATCCGCGGTTCGCAGGCGAAAACGCATTTCCCGCAGGCACGTTTCGCTTTCGTACTTATCGCCGCCCACGAGAAGATTGCGCAACAAGTTCCAATCGGCCGTGTTGAGCGCGTGATTGGTAAGGGCCTTCACGCACGCGTTCCGCCCTCCCGGATAGCGTGCCTCGCGGCGATACCGTTGGATTAGTTCCAGCATCGGCTCGGGGAACCCGTGCATGTCAAAGCCGTCCGCCGTAATTTCCTCGGCGGCCAGTTGAGCCGGAAATCGCAGAACATCGCAGATCTTCGAGCACCCGATCCACCACGGCGAAGTCGTCGGACTCCAGCAGGCTCGCGATTCCCGCGATGTCGTTTTCCGCGCGCAGGGTTCGCATGATGACCGCGGCGCAACGTGCTCGCGTGCCGTCTTCCGGCGCGGTCGTCAGGAGCTTACGGGCCCGAGGGAGAAATCGAGTCAAGGAATAATTTCGGGCATGCAGGCTCTTGACGACGTCCAGGGCCCGGTTGCGTTCGCGAACATGCGGACCCCTTCCAGTAGCGCGTCCAGCTGGTCCAGAATCGCATCCATGAAACCTTCATAGAGGACCAGGCGATTCCCCGCGACGGTGTCCCACAGCAGGTCCAACGACCACAGACGAACTTTCTCGTCCTGGGAGTCCAGACCGGCAAGGACCTGCTCCGGCCAGGATACGGAATGCAAACTCACCGGCTATATCGAATCGCCGCGGTCACGAGCGGCAGCCGACCGCCGCGGCGAACATCAGTCGGCCGGCCGCGTCATTGTAGTGAATCTTGTCGATTTCGCCATTGTCCAGACGCGCGCGATATTTCTCCGGTAGACTATCGTCCTCGGTTTTACCCAGGACCTTGACGGGATTTACATAGCAAAACTTTTCGGATTTCGCCAGGGCGGCGACTTGCGTATTAACGCTATTGATGCGTTCGAACAAATCGCCGTCCAGAACCGGATGTACGCCCACGACGGTGATCTTCGCGCCGGGAAAGATTTCGCGTACTCGCTTTAAAAGCGCGCGAAAGTCGCCGACGAGATTTTCCGTCGGATAGTCTTGCAGAATATCGTTACCGCCATTGGAACTGATGATGACGCGTGCGATGCGATCACTCCCGTATTTACGTGCCTGCGCGATCATGTTGCAAATGCGATTGCCGCGCACGGCGGTATTGCGCCAACCCTTTGTAAGTCCGCGGACGGCCTGCCAACCCTGCGCCGAGGAATCGCCTAAAATCAGCCGAGTATGCGTCGTCCTGTCTCCCTTGAAATGCTCAAAGAGCCCGGGCGCGACTCCGGGCCAGCCCGAGAACGCCGGGAAGACCAGGCCGGCTTTGCGCAAGGTATTGGGCGGCACGCGTTGCATGCATGCGTGGGAAGCATAGAAGTTCGGCAAGAGCGATTGCAGTTGTTCCCAGCTGATCCCGGCTCCGGCTTTTTTCCCGGTTGAAGCGCAACTAATGGAAAACAAACCGAGCACGAAAAAGGTAAATGCGATGCGAATGGCCTTTGTCATGACACAAAGGGCCATGCTCCAAATCAGGCGTCAAGAACCTTCGCGATTATCGCGGCACTAACCAATGACGCGCCCTGGCCGTAGACGCGAAGCGTCAAAAACCGAAGGTCGTCTCGGCGCCCGAGAAGCCGATGGTAAGATTATCCAGATACGAACCGAAGTTCGTCCACAGGCCGCCACTGGACGAACCGACCACGAACTGGATGCCCCCGATAGGCGTGCCGGGGATACTCCAGGGATCCACGATGCGACCCGTCCCATAAGCGGTCATGATCTGGGCCGTAGTGCGCCCGGTCCAATTCCAAACGCCGTTCTGGCGCGTAAACCAGAGTCCGTCGTTCAGCGGATCCCAGGTCTGCCAGGTGTCGGCAATCAGACCATTGCCGGCCGTATCCTTGTTGGCCACGTCCAGCGAATATACCAGCATGACGTCCGTGGAGTCGAACGTGCCGCTGGAATTCAGGTCCACGAAAATGTTCAGGTACGGGATCGTCGCCGTGCTCTGGTTCCGGTACACGAAGACATCGTAGGTGAAGGACGTAATCGTATTGAGCACGCGACCATTGTGATCGGAATTGTAAAGAAAGACCTTACCGCCATTGGGTGAACCGTCCCCCGCGCCGGTCTCCATAAGGAAGGCAGCGGACGGGTTGCCCTGGGCCGTCGTTCGCACGGCCGCGCCGGTATTGGTGGTATAGAAGACCCAGTTATCGCCGAGATACTGTCCATTGCCGGAGATGGGGAACGTATACTTACCGTCGGGCATGTCCGCGCTCAACACGGAGAGTTGCGTTTGATGAGTACTCGCCGTGGTCGGCGCGAAGGTCAGGCGAAAGGTCGCCGTTTGATCGGGTTCCAGGGAATTCACGCCGGGCTGCGCCGCGACTGTGATGACCGACGTATCCGAGAGCTCTACGCTCGAGGCGCCGTCCAGAAAAATCGTGGACGAGCTGATGTTCTTAATTTCGAAATCCGCGCTCCAGGACGCGAAAGGTTGCACGAGACCGAAGTCATAGGTACCCGAATCATGCGCGATGATCGAACCGGCCGCGGAAACCTGCATGGGCAACGACACGGTGGACTCGGAAGCCGTGGGCGCCGTCGCGGGCGGCGGCAAGGGCGGAAACAAAAACCCGCTATCCGAACCCGTCGGGCACAGCGTGCCGGTTAAACACAAAACGGGGGCGCATGCCGACGCGCTCCAACCCGTCAAGGTAAGTGCAACGACGGTCACAAGCAGGACCAGTCCGCGCTTCGCGCCCCGGCGAAGGTTCGACACCCATGTATTATGGTCTAGATCACTCATCCCGTTTAACTACTATATATGACGGATTTCCGACCTTAAACGATGAGCTTATGTATGTTAGCTTTGAATGAGTTGACGCATTTCACCGCCTTTATCGGACATAATGCCCCCGACAGGCGACAAATCCCGTTAAAAACCGCGTTTTCGGCACCCCTTGTTCAGTGCACGCGAAAACGCGGGAAAAAGCTTACAATGCTTCAGACTTTCCCCGCGCGAGCTCGGGAATTACCCTGGACTGATTTTACCGGCGGTTTATCTTCCCTTCGCATAAAAACCGCGCCCGGTGCTCTTGAAACATAAACCAGGGCGCGAAGAACGGAAGGACCACATGAAATTTTTCGGCGCATTGTTCAGCGGGTGCCTGTTATTTACTTTATTTTTCGCCATGTTGTTTTGTTTATACGGCGTACTTCGCGGCGAACGCGAAGGCCATGTCAGGAGATTCTTCATCGTCACGGTGGCGGGAGGCGTTTTAATCTTCGCGGGATTCTTAACTTACGGCCTGCTCTACCAGATCCTGTCCGGCATGCATATATTTCATGACCAGTACGTCATTCTCGCGACGAACTTCGCGCTGTTTTACGGCAGCTTTCACCTGGTCAGTCGCATGGCGTCCCACAATCTGGACGCGAACCCCGCTTACAACCTGGCGGGGCTCGCGGCGGGCCTGGCGTTGACGGCAATCCCCTACTACCGCGACAATTTGTTTCTTTATTGATTCCGGCTTAAGTCGGGACGACCGGAACCAGGTTGTTCGCGGCGTTACTTTCTCGTCGGAAGTTTCGCCGCGCACCAGGCGCACTTGCTCCAGTAGCCCGCCGCCGTGCCCCAACCGCACTTCCCGCAGCGGGCATCGCCCTCGGCGATTTTCCACTTGCGTTTTACCTTGGCGCGACACCAGGGGCAGTAGCGCATGAAGGGCATGAGTTGCCCGCGGCAGCCGGCCGCCGAGCATTTGTTAGTGTAGCGCCGATCGGAATAGCGTCGTGCGTCCGGCGGACCGATTGCGCCGCCGTAACACCAGGGGCAATAGCGCCACTCCGATTTAACGCCGCGCTTGCATCGGGGACAATTGCGGGGAAAAACAGCCGCCCCTGAAAATTTTACCGGCTCATTGCCGCACCAGGGACAACACTTCATCACCTCGGCCACGGGGCCGCCGCACTTTTTGCACGGCGCGTGGGCGCCCAGGGGCTTACCGAAGCGACGCAGGTATTCCTTATCCCGGATGATGCGCCAATCACGATTCGTATCTCCATTGGCCCGAGCCCGGCTTCGCGCGCGACGCTTCGTCAAGCGCAGAGCACCCCGCTTGACCCGCTGAAACGCGGCCAGCATGGTGCGCGCGTTTTCGAAGCGCAACCGGGGATTCAGGTTCAGGGCCTTGCGAAGAAACTCCGCCGCGTTCTTATCCATGTTGCGACGCAAGCGTTCGTAGTTGGGCGGCGGCCACTCGAAGGGCCACTCCGGCAAGTGCCCCGTAAGCATGAGATAAATCAAAAGGCCCATGGAGAACACGTCCGAGCGAGGACTGGGCTTGCCCATGGCCTGTTCGGGCGCCATGTATCCCAGGGTTCCCGAGCCGGAAGCCGGCAATGTATGGTTCGCGAAACGCGCGATGCCGAAATCCGTAAGCCGCAGGCGATTGCCCGGGAACAAAATGATGTTCTCGGGCTTGATGTCGCAATGAATGATGCCGCGCTCATGGGCGTGCGCCAGGGCGGAAAGAATCTGCTCGGCGTAGTCCAGGACTTGAGCCGTGGTCATGCGCGATTGAAGCCTTTCGGCAAGCGTACTTTCGCCCAGGGGCGACGCGATGACGAAATGTCCGTTAATGAAGTCGGCGTTCTTGAGAGGGAGGATACCCGGGTGCTCCAGCTTGCCGGCCAATCGCACTTCCTTGCGAAAGTAGGCCATGGCCGGCTGATCAAATTTGTCCACGTGGGGAATCTTGAGGGCCGCCGGGATACCCTCGATGCTGTCCAGCGCCGCGAAAACGTCGGCGAAGCCGCCGCGGGCAATGCGTCGCGAAATGCGATACTTGCCCAGCATCATACCCGTTCGAACTTTACTCTTCTTCATGGGTGGTAGCGGCGGCACCGACCTCGGTTATGAACATGACGCAACCATGGCGCGTCTTGAGCAAGCCGTGTTCGCTGCCGGGGCGAGCCTGGTAATAATCGCCCGGCCCCATTACAAAATCATCGAAATAGCAATCGCCCTCCAGCACGCAAACTTCCTCAAACGTGCCGTGAACGTGGGCGGGATACTCACTGCCCGGCTCCATGCGCATCATGGTGCTTTTGTAAGCCGGATTCGTTTCGCGCGCCAGGGCCCGGACATGGACGCCCGGCAGGATGGTACGCCAATGGCTCGACGGGGCGGCTTCTCCGGCAATCACGAAGGGCGCTTGTTCTTCGGCCGAGGCGGCTTTCGCGACGCCGGCTTCCACGTCGGAGTCGTCCATGGAAGCCAGGACGCGTTCGCGCAGATTCGACGAAGGCTGAACGGGTTCCGCCGCGAAGGCCAGTAAATCCGCCATGGCTTCCAGGTCCCGAATTTCCTCCGGGGTTTCATTGCCTTCCCATTTATTTCCGATCTTCGCCATTTGATTTCAATCCGGATAATACCAGCGCGTGGGTTCCAGCCCGCCCAGGCCGGCACGCATCTTTCGCAGGGACGCGCGAATGCGACTCTTGACCGTTCCCAGGGGTAAGCCCGTTTCTCGGGCGATTTCCGCCCGAGTACGACCACCGTAGTAGGCCATTTCCACCAGCCGCCGACCTTCGCCGTCCAGGTCGTCCAATGCCCGCCGCAATGCACCGCGCAACTCCTGCAGCTCCAGCGGATCTTCGCTTTTCCCGGCCACCACCTCTTCCAGGATTTCGCCGGCACTGGAAACGGGATCACTACCGCGGAGAACGTCCAGACAGTGGTTGCGGCAAATTTTGAACAGCCATCCGGCGGCCGAACCACGCGCGGCATCGAAGGATTCCGCTCTTCGCCATACGCGCGTGAAGACTTCCTGCAGGGCGTCCTCGGCCGGCTCACGATGCTTCAAAATACGCAACGCCAGCCCCAGCAGTGCCGCGGAGTAGCGATCATACAACCGCGCCAGGTCTTCCTTGCGACCGACCGCGATGCCGGCCAGAAGCGCGGCATCGTCCTGATTGTCCCCGGGGTTCGCTCCCGCTCCGTCCTCCCGCGCGGCATTCATGGTCCGAAGAGTACTTTCCTTGAGGGCCGTCCCTTCGCAAATCTTTTTTCGCGGGCAGGCTCCCGACAAAAAAATTTAAACCCGCGACCCCGTATTTTCCGTATAAGGACATGGAATCTCAATCCGGTTTCGACGGCTACTTCCTGGAACGTTCGATTCCCGTGACCCGGGCGGCGGCTCTGCTGGGTGTTTTACTTTTCTGGCTGTTCGCGGTGCTGGACCTCTGGGCATTGCCCCGCTCTCACGTGGAGGCCTGGTGGATTCGCTTCGGCTTCGTGACTCCACCGGGACTGTTGTTGTTCGCCCTCACCTTCACGAGCTTGTACCGCCGCCACAGTCAGCTCCTGCTCACTCTGGGGATTTTGCCCTTCGGTCTGGGTGTACTGCTCCTCCTGCTGGTGAGCAAACCCGGGGAACCGGCCCATGATTTTTACGCCTACGGACTGGTACTCTATGTCATGACCGTTCTGATTCTTTCCCGCCTGCGCACCAGGACCGCCGTGCCCTCGGCCCTGGTCGTCGTCTGCGGTTACGTGTATCTGGAAATAGCCCATCGCGGCGTGCTGGGTGATGAAACGCGCCTTTTGCCGTTTATTAATTTTATTTTTATTCTTTGTTCGGTGTTGCTGGTGGCGATTTTTTCCAATGTATATCTTGAGCACTTCATGCAGCGCGATTATCAAGCGGGTCTGGAAATACTCCGCGAAAAGAATCGCAATGAGCAATTACTCCATTCGATCCTGCCGCCGCCCATCGCGCGCCGCCTCACCGACGAAGCGGACATCGTGGCCGACGATCACCGGCAAACAACCTGCCTGTTCGCGGATCTGACCGGCTTTACCGGCATGGCGGCGAAGATGGACGCGTCCCGCGTCGTGACGCTGCTCAATAATTTGTTCAGTCGCTTCGACGAGCTTACCGAGGCCCGGGGCGTGGAGAAAATCAAAACCATCGGAGACGCCTACATGGCGGCCGCCGGCGTACCCGAGGCGCGACCGGATCACGCGCATATCATGGCCGACCTGGCCCTGGATATTCTTCGCGCCACCCGCGAATTCGCGCGCGAAATGAACATGGACCTGGGAGTTCGCGTCGGCCTGAGCTCGGGCCCCGTCACGGCGGGCGTCATCGGCAAGCGTAAATTCGCCTACGACATCTGGGGCGATACGGTCAACACGGCCAGTCGCATGGAGTCAAGCGCGCGCGAAAACACCATCCAGGTATCCCGCTCCACATATGAGCTGCTTCGCCCCGACCATGAATTCGAGACTCGTGAGGGAGTAGAGGTAAAGGGCAAGGGTTCCATGACCATCTATGTCCTACGGGAAACGCAAACCCGCGCCGACCGGCGAGCCGCCATCATCCCGCATGCTTTACGCGCGCGGACGAATTAGAACATGCCGGCTTCCAGGGGCATTTCGCTTTTGGATTCGCCGCCTATTTTCTCGTTGATCTTGCTGATTTCCTCACACCAGCGACGACGTTCTCCGTGTTCCATATGCATGACCGTGTCGTAACCCCAGTGAAAATGATAAGTTACAAAGGCTATCTCCTCATGGAGACGATCCAGGGGATAGCCTTTTACTGCTCCCCCGGCACGGGTACCTCGACCTCGAACTTATTACCGCAACTGGGGCAAGTCGTCTTCAATGCGTTGGTCCCGTTTTCATTGATGCGATTGTACATTTCTTGAAGATAGGCGAAGTCGGCCGCGAAGAGGTTTTCGATCGTGCGCGGCGTGACCATTTTTAGATCTCCCAGACGCGTCACGACGCGCGAAAGCAAGATCACCGTCAAATACGCGGGGTTCTGCGCCACCCGGGGGTCCTTCATGGGCAGGATTTCGTCGGCCGCGGTCGCCAAACGCATGCTCCCTTCTCGGTACGTCATTCCCGATTCATTGTCCACGAATCCTCGCGGCAAAGTAAATTCAAATTCGGTCTGCAGGGCTCCCATGTATTCCTCCATTTCAATGGGCGCATACCGCCCATCCATTCCGCGTGCTTCCAAAGTTTACGCGGAGGCCTATTTCTTCGCCCGAACCGAAGCCCTGTCGAGTATTTTCGCGCGCGAAACAAGCAAATTAGTGTTCAGAGTGTTAACCCTCGGGCCGCTCCTCCGGCCGCACCAGCCAGAGATTGCCCCAGGCTTTCATGCTCCACCACCAGGTATCCTCGGCCGCGCGGTCCTTCGCGAAGATCTCCCTGCACTCGTTCTGGGATTTTCCTCGCAGGGTATTTACGCGCTTATCTTCCATGCCGTACTCTTCCAAATATTCGCGCTGGTACAACTCAATTATTTGGTCGCGAATATTCGAGAACGCCGGCGATGTAAAACAACCGGCGGAACCCGTGCGATTCGATATGTAATACCCATAGTGCACGAAAAGATTCCAGGTGACGCCCTCTTTCACGGGTTCAGCGAAATAAGAGCGGGCTTCCATGCGAGTGGACGCATACCCTGATTTCGCCGTCAGGGTGAACGCGTAGTTTATAGTGCGATTCCCTCCGGCGGGATCATTCTGGAAGTAGTACATCTTGTTCCCACGCAAGCTCATGTCGCGGCCGTTCGCGGCGTGGCTCACGTGGGAGCGAGAAGTAAAACTGCTCACCCGCTCGCGAAAATGCACGACGCCGTCCTTCACGACGTAAAGCACTCCGTCGTAGTGATCATATCCGTTGGTCGTTTCGCGCAGCGTATAGTCGAGCTTCGGAGGGTTGTTCGCACCCAGGCCGGCCGGAATATTCCAGCGCATGGGGCCTTCGCCGAACTCCGCGGGAACGGGACGATCCAGTTCCAACCTGAAATTCTTGCAAGACAGAATCTTGAATACGCGACTTCGGGAACCCGCCGCGGCCTCGTTCGCGGGGTGCACATAAACCGTATCCCAACCGGCGTTGGTTCGCTTGAGTAAATCGCCGCCCTCGACCTCCAGGGTCTTACGTTCATCCATGAGCTTCGCGCTCTTGCCTGAAACGCGCCCGCCGGCCGAATCCAGAACGATCATATGGCATCCGCGAAACGGCTTTTTCGCGCGACGTTTCGAGTTTTCCGGATCCCGGGAAAGATCCACCGAAACATACCCCTCTTCGTCGGGCAGGCGGGGCTTGTTTTCTCCGGCCACGGGAGCTCCGGGCCGCCGGGGATCGGTGAAATTCAAATAAAACTCAACGACCGCTTCCAACTGCCAGAGGTTGCGCCAATCGTCGTCATTCCAGGCAAAGGGCCGCGTCCCGCCGAAGCCGTGATGGGCCAGCAATCCATTACGATACAGTGCTTTTTGTCCGACGCGAATCCGCTCCCAGGTTTCCGCGTCCGGCTCGAAGCGTCGACGGGCCTCGGCCAGTTCATCCGCGGACATGATGCGCTCTCGCGCTTCGCGCGCGAAGGAAGCCGAATCGCCGACGAGACTCGGGGTTTTCGACGTTTCCCGCGATTGAATCTCCTCGATGTAAACATCACCCTGGTAAACCGACCAGAGCAACCCTTCGCGTCCCGCCTGGTCTCGAATCATGACGCACTGATAGGCGGCCCCTCCCCGACCGGCGTTAACGGCCTCGTAAGCCACGAAAAGCACCTGAAAGGTTTCGCCGCCCTGGTAACGCGTTATGACTGAACGACTTCGCGCCGGACGCGGAAGCGGCGCGCGAACTCCGGCCTCAACCCAGCGACCATTGGGGTAGAAGGCCGCGCCGGGCCACGCGTCAGCGCCATGGGCTTCGCTTCGCGCGGTTTTGCCGAAATCATAGTCCGACCAGAGCCCCGAACTCCCCATGCCTTCCTTCAAGCGATACGTCTTATCAGAGGACAACGTCAGGACGGGCGATTTGATCGCAACGGCTTCCGACGCTTCGCCCTCGTCCGGAGCACGCTCAACATATACGACTCCGCCGTACACGGACCACAGGTAGCCTTCGCGTCCGTCCGCGTCACGCACCCGCAAGCACTGATATGCCTTGCGATCCGTTCCCGCCGCCGCGGCCTCGAAAGCGACGAAGAGCACTTCGAAATCGGAACCGGGCGAATAGCTTTTCACGGCTCCGTAATCCGCGGCCCGACTGGGCATGGGCGCCGCTCGTCCTTCCCAGCGCCCATTGGGATAGAGGTCGAAATCCACCCTGGCGTCCATGCGACGCGTCTTTTCAAAATTATAGCCCTTCCATAGGCGCGAAACACCCAGACCGGGAGCTAAACGCCAGGTTTGGCCTTTCGCGACGGCCAGCACCCTGGATTCGGCGATGGGCTCGCTTTCGGGCGCGGGTTCCGTTGAAGGCTCATTACCCGCGGCGGCGAATTCCTCGGGCGTCGCGTCCTCAACGTATTTTATATCGGCGTACACGGACCACAGGTAGCCTTCGCGCCCTTGCGGGTCTCGCGCCAGCAGACATTGATAGGCCAGGCCGTCCTTATCCACGCGACGGGCTTCATACACGACGGAAATTACCTTGAAGGCTTCGCCGCCTTCGTAGCGCGCCAGAACCTTGTCGCTTCGCCCGGGTAAGGACGCCTCTTCCGATGTAAAGCGGCCGTGGGGATACAATTTCGCGTCCGGATACTGTTCCGGGTCGCCCTTATCGGGGCGCACGACCGCGGAAAAGTCGTAGTCGGACCACAGATGGGAAGCGCCCAGACCCCGCTTCAGGCGCAGAAACCCGCCGGGGGATACGCGAAAGCGATTCTCCACCAGGGCCGCGAAGGGCTTGCCGTCCCTGGGGGCGCGATAGAGCACCGCGACTTCGGAAGACTCGACGGCGCTCTCGGACGACTCACCCTCAATCAAGTATTCGGCGCGCAATTCGTAACGACCGTCTATAAAGTGCTCCGTGGAAACGCGCGCATGATATTCCGCCGGCGCATCGTCCTTTTCCAGCAATGCAAGCGCGGCGCCGACCAGGCGTCCACGCGTCGTCAAAAATACGCCGGGGCGCCGGCCCATATGGGCGCGGACCTGAGCGAAGCTCATCGCCTTGCCCTCGTGCTCGATGCCCACTCGAACGTCGAGCAGCGCGCCCTCTCCTCCCGACAAATTCACGGTAAATCGCGGTTTCACAGTACGGCCTCCCTCGCCATATCGCCGCGGCGATATAGTCGAACCGTTCCGTTTAATATGAAAAAACGGGGATGAGCAAATCATTTTCGCCGCGAAAGCGCTTTACGTCGCTCGCGAAGGCGAAAATAATTAGAAATATTTTAATATTGAAAAATATTAACTACGCGATGGGCAGGCGCAGCGTAAATTCCGAACCTCTACCGACTGCGGAAGACACCGTAAGGCTCCCATCCAAAGCGTGCGCCAGGCCGCGCGAAATCGCCAGGCCCAGCCCGGTTCCGCCGACGGACTCCACGACCTGCTCGAACGCTTGAAAGATGCGTGCGATTGCGGAGGGCGGAATACCCGGGCCAGTGTCCACGAC
>CAZGYS010000127.1:3075-12687 GCA_964530305.1 uncultured Leptospiraceae bacterium | reverse complement strand
CTGTTCGAGAAGAGCCTGCTGGAAAACCACGAGGACCATCGCAAGGTGCGCGCCTTTCAACTGGTGGAGTCCGCCCGGGACGCCCAGGTGGAGATTGACTGGTCCGCGAAAAAGCGACGCCGCTGAGACGGCGTCCCCAAAATTCCCTTTCCATAATCGCCGCGGCGAAGGATTCCGTCTTTGCAACGGATCCGATTCGTCATGACGCGTAAGAGTTTTCAAGTTCAAGGCCATCGCGGCGCGCGCGGGCTTCGCCCGGCGGACACCCTGGCCGGTTTCGAGTACGCCCTGGACCTGGGTATTTCCGCTCTGGAGATGGACGCCGTCATGACCCGGGACGAAGTCATCGTCCTGGCTCACGACGCCTACATTAATCCGAAAATTCATTCCCGTCCCGACGGCGCTCCCATCCCGAGCGAAAACGACCGGGGACCCTTGATTCGGGATCTGACCCTCGCGCAGGTGAAGGAATACGATACCGGCTCCATCGCCCTGCCGGATTTTCCGCGCCGGGTACGCGTACCCGGTGAACGCATACCCTCCTTGCGGGACCTGCTGATCTACCTGACCGACCGGGAAGAAACGCGCGTGGACCTTTGTCTGGAGCTGAAATACAATCCCGAGCTGGACGATACCGCCGCGCCCGAGGCGATGATTGACCGGATCCTGCGGGACATTCGAGAATTCCAGGTGGAAGACCGCTTTATTTTTCAGTGCTTCGATCTTCGAGTACTGGAAATCTGCGCGTCCAGGCTGGATACCGGACGCGCGCTTTTCCTGGCCGACGACGAAACCCTGCCCGCGCGCCAGGGCAAGGCGTCTCCCTGGACCAATGGACTAATGTATGAACCGGGCGGCGGCATCCTGGACTTTCTGGCGGCGGCGCCGAAATTTCAGGTCTTCGCGCCCCGCTTCGATCACCTGTACAAGGAAAATGAACACTACCTGGGAAATTCCGTCGACGAGATTCAAGACGCGGGCTACCAGGTGATCCCCTGGACCGTAAACGAAGAGGCGGACATGGAACGCCTGATGGACATGGGCGTGGACGGCATCATGTCCGACTATCCCGATACCCTGCTGGCCCTCTGTCGCCAACGCGAAATGGCCGTACGCAATGTGGACGATTGAATGAACGTAAAGCGCAGCTTGATCAAGGACATCATGAATCTGGAACCGGACGAACGCGACGTGCGCGTGGACGGCTGGGTTCGCACCAGGCGCGATTCCGCCGGCGGTTTCTCCTTTATTGAACTGTCGGACGGCACCTGCCTCAAGACCTTGCAGATCGTGGCGGACGAAAAACTCGCCAACTACAAGGACGAAATTCTCAAGCTCACCACGGGTTCGAGTATTCGCGTGCTGGGCAAGCTGGTGCCTTCCCAGGGCAAGGGCCAGAAGTCGGAAATCCAGGCCCATGAAGTCCACGTCTACAGTCGCGCGGCGGAGGACTACCCCCTTCAGAAGAAACGCCACTCCTTCGAATACCTGCGCGAAATCGCCCACCTGCGCCCGCGCACCAATGCCATCGGCGCGGTTATGCGCATGCGCAACGCGGTGAGTTTCGCCATTCACAAATTTTTTCAGGAGCGTTCGTTCCAGTACGTTCACACGCCCATCATTTCCTCCAGCGATACCGAGGGCGCGGGCAGTCTGTTTCACGTTACCAATTTCGATCTCACGGACGTGCCCCGCACGGATAATGGGGAGCCGGATTACGCGCGGGACTTCTTTCATCGCGCGGCCTATCTCACCGTCAGCGGACAATTGCAGGGCGAAGCCTACGCCCTGGCGTTAAGTAACATCTATACGTTCGGCCCCACGTTTCGCGCGGAGAATTCGCATACGTCCCGCCACCTGGCCGAGTTCTGGATGGTGGAACCCGAGATGGCCTTCACGGACCTTGACGGAGACGCGGAGCTGGCCCAGGATTTTCTGAAGTATATCTTCAACTACGTTCTGGAGAACTGTCCGGACGACATGGAGCTGTTCGATAAGTTCATCGACAAGGGCACCATTCAAAGGTTGCGCGAAATCGCCGAAAGCGATTTCGACCGCATCACCTACACCGAGGCGGTGGAGATTCTCCTGAAGTCGAAAAAGAAATTCGAGTTCCCCGTGGAATGGGGCCATGATCTTCAAAGCGAGCACGAACGCTTTCTCACTGAAACCCACTTCAAGAAACCCGTCATCGTCACGGATTATCCGGCCGAGATCAAAGCCTTCTACATGAAGGTGAACGACAACGATAAAACCGTGCGCGCCATGGACATCCTGGTGCCGAAGATCGGCGAAATCATCGGCGGCAGCGAAAGGGAAGACAGGCTGGACGTCTTGCTGGAACGGATGAAGCACCACAATCTCGACAGCGCGGACTACGAATGGTATCTGGATCTTCGCCGTTACGGCAGCGTGCCCCACAGCGGTTTCGGCCTGGGCCTGGAACGCATCATCCAGTTCATTTCCGGCATGGGCAATATTCGAGAGGTGATCCCCTTTCCGCGCTTCCCCGGCCACGCCGACTTTTAACATACTGAAATCGAAAAGACCGCGTGGAGGGCGATCCCCCGCGCGAAGGTTTCATCACTTTCATCAGTACCAGCACCTAAGCGATACAAATGCCGGTTTGCCGCGAGAATACCGGTGATATTACGTGTTTTATCGCCGGGTTTTCATGTAAAGACGCGACAAATGCTTGTTTTATTCGTCTGATTGAGTAAGAATATAAAAAAAAATCGAGATCCATCGCCATGAAAACCTCACCTGTAATCATAAGCGCTATCGCCGGCCTGGGACTGGGATTACTCATTCACCCTCTGAACGGCCAGACGACCGACAAGAAAAAGACCGCGGACTCCTCGGGCGTCGCCGTGGAGATCCATCCCACGCGTCGCTGCCTGAACTGGGACGAACGCAAGGCCCGCTTCATGGAGCAAAAGAAAACCAATGACGCCTTGAAGAGTCAGGGCAAGGCTCCGCGCCGACTGGGCCGAAGATCCATGGGCAATAACCCCCAGGAAGGTCAGTATCGCCGCGAAATGGAACGCCTGCTGGGCATCGAAATCGACAACATCAATCGCGCCATGACGGATGCTCAGAACAAGCACAAGGAACTGACCGAGCTGTATCCGAAATATAAGAAGTATCAGCAGATCATTATACGATACACGCCGGGCGCCTACATCGACGGGAGCTATGTGGCTTCCCGAACCGCCATTAACTTTCACTACGACGACAAGGGTAAGATCAATTGCCTGGTGCTGGAAAACCGCTCTCGCAATGTCTACCAGACTTCGCGCTGGACCAATAAGTATGTGCGGCTGTACAATCCCTACATTCAGTTCATGGAGCTGGAGACCTTTCGCCAGAACTATCGCCTGATGTCCCGGCTGGAAAATACTTCCGCCGAAATTCAGTTGAAGTCCATGCGCCTGATGTACAAGAACATTCGCGCGGCCGTCTACATCATGGACGTCATGATCGCCCGCTTTCACCACCAGACGGGAAAACAGGCTGAATATCAGGTAGACTGACGCGAAACGACGCGCCGCCCCGGCAAGCAGCGCATCATTTGCCGGAGGAACCCGGACCTCAGGCTTGCGCCTGAGGTTGTCCCACTTGATCTCGATTGGCGATGATGTATTCGGCCCGGTCTTTTAGATCCTGGAAACCCAGAAATCCCTGCGCTACCAGAACGAATTTGTCCTCGATGCGCATCACCAGGGTGGGATAGGCGTTCACGCCGAATTGCCGCGAAATGCGAAAGTTGTCCCGCAGGGCTTCCTCGGCCTCGGGCATTTCATAAATATCCTGAAACGTTTGCTCGTCGAGACCCACCGCTCCGGCGGCGTCCACGAAGGTTTGCATCTGAGTCGGGTCTTCGCCCTTCGCGTAAAAACGACTCTGTAGTTCGTGCTGGTAGTCCAGAACCTTCTCTCCGTCCATGCGCCCGGCCACGACCACGGCCTTGCAGGCGGGACTGGTATTGTACACGAAATTCTCGTGCTTCTCGAAAAAGGTAAAATCAAAGGGCAGCCCCGAGGCCCGGTTGACCTGCTCCCAGTGATGGGCGATTTCCTTGCTCATCTTTTCGGGCGTGGGCTGGGTTTCGTCCGGACGCAGGCCGCCCTGCACCACGGAGAAAGTATATTCGTTCATGGCCCCGCGCAATTTGGCCAACTCGGGACCGAAGCCGTAACACCAGGAGCACATGGGATCGGTAAAATAGATAAATTCGATTTCTTCATTCATGGTTCAAATTAGACGTACGGGCGGCCTCGCGGAAACAAAAAAAGATTCGGGCGATTTTCATTGACTCGGAGCCCGCCATGGGATTGAAATCAGCGATGCGAATCGCCCCGATTCTCAAACTCACGCCGGCCCTGCTGATCCTGTCCGGTTCGGCCTGTCTGCACTTCGTGATCAAACCCTATCGGAGCTTTGATCAGTATACGCCGCCGCCTCCGCCCAACTATTCCAATCTCAAGCACTGGGCCGCCCGCCCGGAGCGCAAGGATCGCGCCGACGTCGTGCCCGTCCCCGAGCTCAAGGATCGCCAGAACCAGGCCCGGGCCGATGTCTTCTACATTCATCCCACGACTTATTTCAATAATCGTTCCTGGAACGCGCGCCTGGACGACGAGCGCGTGAACAAACGCACGGACCGGGGTCCCATCCGCCATCATGGCGCGGTCTTCAACGGCGCCGGTCGCATCTACGCGCCCAGGTATCGCCAGGCCACCCTCTACCATGCCCTGGACGATACCGGCAGCGGCGCGAAAGCCCGAGACCTGGCCTACCGGGACGTGCGCGCGGCGTTCATCTATTACGACAAGTTTTTGAATTACGGTCGCCCCATCATCATCGCTTCGCACAGCCAGGGTTCGCGGCACGCGGTGCGATTGGTCCGGGAGTTTTTCGACGCCGACGCGGGACTGCGCCGGCGATTGGTGGCGGCCTATATCGTCGGCAATCCCGTTTCCAAAAAGGCCTTCAAGAATATACAACCATGTAAATCGCCGGAGGCCGTGGGCTGCTTCATCAGTTGGAATACCTACTTTCGCTCGGGCCGCCCCGTTCGCCGCGGCGATGAGTATACCGGCGCCCTGTGCGTGAATCCCCTCACCTGGAAGACGGACGAGCAGCCGGCCGACTATAGCGCCAATCGCGGGGGCGTACCGCGCGGGTTCAATCGCCTGGACAAGGGAGTATCGGACGCCCGCTGCGACGGCGGCATTCTGCGCATCAGCGGCCCTTTGAAACCGGGCTACCCCACCATGGAGGGCGATTCCTACCACGTGATGGACTACAATCTCTTCTTTTTGAACGTCCGCGAAAACGTCGCTCTGCGCGTGAAGAACTGGATCAAGGTGGAGCAAATTCGCACGGAGCGGGAAAAGCGCGAACGACAAAGACGCGCCCTGCGTCGCGCCCATGGCCGGCAATAGCTGATGCCCCGGCAAAAATTTTCACGCCTCCTTGAGACAAAGTCCGTTTTTCCTCGTATATAAGTTAGAAACCAACGAGGAGGCATCGCCACGACCAATGAAAAAATTTCAGTAACATTTTTAGACACACTTCAATTCGCCCTGGAGCCCGACAAACCGGCCTGGTATGTCCTGGACCGGGGAATGAATCTACATCTGCCCTTGCGGGACGCTCCCGTCACGCGCGGCCTGCGTCTTTTGCCGTTGCTTACAATTCCCCTTGAGGACGTCCGCTCCCAACTAAACGACGCGCTCGCAACCGCCGGACTATCGCCGTCTCACGCGGATTCTTTTCCCCTGACGTTACCCATTCACGGGGCATTCGCCTACGGACTGGTTCCGTGGATTCACCGCGCCGAACCCTGGTTGCGCCACCTGGACCCGGTTCATGCAACCATGCTGCTGATTCATCACGTCACGCGCCTGGGGCGATTGCCTACGAGCCTGGCGGGACGCATCCAAACCCATGTAAGCAACTGGGAGACCAGGCACGCTACGAGACTGCCGCGACGAAAGTATCGCTCCGGACACACCCTGGCGGCGGCGCAAGAAGCGGGTTATGTGCTTAAACATTCGCCGGTTCAAACCTGCGAACGGCATCTCATACCGCTGATTCGCGGACGGCGAATGGTGATCAATCACTGGTCCTTAAGGGCATTGTATATCGCCGGATTCGTTGCGATGCAAAAGGAACTGTTTCCCAACGAACATTCCATAAGGATCGGCTCGTGCATGCGCGGCGATGGATACCGGGTGCTCCGCGTTCAACACTGCCCCGCGTGCCGCATGGCGTTATACCAATGGATTCAAGACATGCCGCGCCGCGTCGGTTACGCTTTCAAGGGACCCCGTCGATACCTGCCCATGCTGCTGGAATCGGCCCGGCGAATCCCGGGAAAAACGTGACTATAGCCCGGCGAGTTCCGTCAACAGACGCGCGTAAAAGTTGTACTGGCGATCTCGTCGTTCTCCCGAGTCGGGGAACATGACCGGATCGGTGTGATCCCAGCCTTCCAGTTCGCGACGCATGACGTACCACTGGCCGGGTTCGCGCTTTTCGGGGAAGAAACTCTCATAGACGAATTCGTGCTTCTGTTCGTGGGGCAGAAAGGGATACGTCTGCGAAATGGCCGAGACGGCGCCGTCATTGGCCCACCATTGTTCGGGATAAAAGCCGTCGACGAGTTCCTTGTCGTACTTGCCGATCTCGTGGCTGTAGTCCTTGAGAAAAAAGTGCATGTGGTCGTCGGGCACGTGATGACCCCAGGGACTCGTGCGACGGGAACTTTGCGTCACGTAGGAAAAGTAATACGTGTCGTCGTAAGTTTCGAGATAGCGATTCATCTCCACCGTGCCGTGCACGCTCAGCGAATAGGGCGCGTTGTCCGTACCCTTGAAGAAAGGATGCAACAGCAGACGCGGGAGAAAGGTCAACACGGGCTCCTTCATGATGAAGAGGTCCTTGCGCTCCAGGCCCCAGTGTTCCAGGTCCCAGTTGTAACCGGTTTTGATTTCGGGAATGGCCTTGAGAACATGCCATAGAGGACCGGGTTGAGTCACGCCGTTTATGACCGCGCCGGGAACCTGGCGCAAAGTCGACCAGACCACGCCGCCTTCCAATCGCCCGGTTTCAGGCGATGCGTCGAAGGCCGCGTAGGGCATGGTGGCGCCGTTGAGTACGCCCGAGATGCTGGTTACCGATTTAATCCAGCGATGGTTCGTGGGAATGACGCGTCCGTTTTCATCCTCGAAGAGCTGGTTTTCCAGCATCCACTCCAGCAAGCGAATGGTGGGCGGTCCCTGGGAATGGCCAATGAAGTGAACGGGATTGTCCTCGCTCCAGCCCGGATGGGGCGCCAGGTTTTTCTTGGGCCAATTATCGATGCGCCGGTCATGGCCGTGTTCACTGGAGTGCTCCTCTCCATAGTCCACGTCCTGGCCGTAGATCTGATAAAACAGTTCCCGGGCCCGATCCCAGTGCGACGAAACCGGCCCCACGGACGCGAAGCGCACGGGATTATCGAGCAGGCTCTCCCGCGCCAGACGCCGAGCCTCTCCCCAGTAGCGACCGAAACCGTCTTCTTCCGGTCCCCACCCCAGAATTCCATGAACGAAATAAATCGGGAAATCGTTGGCCATGAATCCTCCTTTACGATTTGGACCTCCCGCGGCCTTCCAGGCAACAGAAAAATTAGTTTTCGCGGGCAATGGATGGAAAATATTCCCGTCATGCTCCGCAAGCTCATATGGGCCGACCCGTCGCCCCCTCGCCTGGTATCCGTGGACATCATGCGCGGCCTGACCATCGCCCTGATGATTCTGGTCAACAACCCGGGCACCTGGTCGGCCATATATCCGCCTCTGCGACACGCCCGCTGGCACGGCTGGACCATCACGGATCTGGTCTTCCCCTTCTTTCTTTTTGTCGTGGGCGTCTCCATCGTGCTCGCCCTGGGGCGATTCGCCGGGTCCGAGAGTGGAGTTCCTACGAACGACATCGACGCCGACCGCCGGCGAGCCGTCCGCAAAGTGATTTTCCGCGCCGTCCTGCTCATCCTGCTCGGGTTGTTCTTGAACGCCTTCCCGGTCCTGGATTTCGACGCCGGTGGTTTGCACAAAAACCTGCGGGACATTCGCCTGCCGGGCGTACTGCAACGCATCGGTCTGTGTTACGGCTTCGCGGCGATTTTGTATCTCTACCTGGGACGCGCGCCGCGCCTGCTTTTCCTGCTATTACTTTTACCGACCTACTGGTGCGTACTCTTGCTGGCGCCGGTGCCGGGCTTCGGTCCTGGTTTGATCGACAGCCCGGTGAACAACATTACGGCCTGGGTGGACCGAATGGCGTTCGGTAAATTCATGTATCGCGGCGGGCCTTTCGATCCCGAGGGCCTTCTTTCGACCTTGCCCGCGCTGGGCACGACCCTGCTGGGTGTTCACGCGGGAGAATTCATCGCATCGCCCCGCAAGCAATCACGAAGAGGAACCGTCCGTCCACGCTACTTCGCGCCCATGCTGCTGCTGGTGGGAGGAACGGGTCTCCTTGCCGGCGGCGTGCTCTGGTCCGAGTTCCTGCCCATTAATAAAACCCTGTGGACCGGTTCCTATGTTCTGTTGAGCGGCGGCCTGGCGGCGATTCTACTGGGAGCCCTGTACGAATTGTGCGAAAACCGAAACCTGGAGCGCGTCTTTCTACCCGCGCGCATCTACGGCGTCAACGCCCTGCTCGTCTTCGTCGGCAGTGCCCTGCTGGCGCGCACCCTGAATCTGATCAAGGTCGCGCCCGACGGCGGCAAGGCGATTTCCCTTCAACGCCATATCTTCCTGGAGTATTTCGCGCCCCTGGGTTCGCCGGAGTTCGCGTCGCTAATGTATGCACTTGCCTGGGTGGCCGGGTGGTTCGTCGTGCCGGCGGTCTTGTATCGAAAGCGGGTGTATATTCGCATCTAACTCTTAACCGCGGAGAGGCGCGAACACGAATTCCACAAATCGGACGAATAACACGAAGGGAGAAAGAGCTTCCCTACCATTCGCGAAATTCGCCAAATTCGCATCATTCGTGTTCCCCTCCGCGTTATTCCTTCTTAAAACTCAGGCTGGCCGAGTTAATGCAATAGCGCAACCCCGTCGGCTGGGGTCCGTCCGGAAAAACATGTCCCAGATGCGAGCCGCACTTACCGCACATGACTTCCGTGCGAACCATGCCGTGACTCACGTCCCGTTCTTCCCTGATCTCGCTGCCTTCCGCCGGCTGGTAATAAGAAGGCCAGCCCGAGCCCGAATCATATTTCGTGTCCGAGGAAAACAGCACCGCCCCGCAGCAAATGCAGTTGTACATGCCGTCTTCCTTGTGGTCATGGTATTTTCCCGTGAAAGCGCGTTCCGTGCCCTTCTCACGGGTTACATAGTATTGTTCCGGGGTCAATTTTTCCCGATACTGCTCATCATTCATTGCTTTCGCCTCCGCGAGTATAGTCCAGTGTTCTCTGCTTATTGGTTGCCGTCGGGCCGTCAAGCTTACAAAAATTTTCCGTGGCAGGGGGCGCTCTTTTCGCTTTCTTATAAGGGACGATGAGTCGGCTGAATATTCTCCATGGGGTCGCGGAAAATTTTTGTAAGCTTGACG
>CAZGYS010000127.1:0-3065 GCA_964530305.1 uncultured Leptospiraceae bacterium | reverse complement strand
GGTCGCGGCGATTTTACTGCTGGTCTCCGCGCTCTTTCTTTTTAATTCCACGCGCGCCGGCTTGAAGACGGGCGCCATGCTGGCCGCCGGCGATTTCACCCGGGGCAAGGTGATTCGCGTAGAGGGCCGTCAGGCCCCGGGCCCCTTGCGAAGGCCCGCCCGAACCTACTGTCCCCTGGTGCGCTTTCAGGACGCCCGGGGCCCGCGCGAATTCCTGGGCGAATGTCAATCGCCGCCCCTGGCCCGCGAAGGCGAAACCGTTAACGTCCTGTACACCTCCAATGGCGCGCGCATCCATGGACCGTGGAATACCTACTTGCGTACCATGGTAAGCCTGATTACGGGACTATTGCTTCTGGCCGGCGGTCTGCTGGTTTACAAGCGCGCTAATCGATCCCGAGATCCTTGACGAACCGAGCCTCGGGCTCCACCTCCGATTCATCGACTCCGAGTTGCTCGATAATCAACTCTTTCAAGAGCTCATAGACCTGGTCGGCCCCGCTCAGTTGTGGCCGCGCCGCGTGGGGGTAATCGCGCAGATGCATTCGCTTCACGATATCGGAGACCCGACTCCAGCCGGGCGGAAATTCACGTCTCAATGAACGCGTGCCCCAGTTGAGAAAAAGAGCACAGGCGATTCCCGCGGCCGGAACGAGAAACGTCAGGGGGTCCTTACGCATAAACAGCGAGAGGGGTATCAGCGCCGTCATGGGCACAAGGAACGCGGAAATGATGATCGCCCGAAGCAAGGGCGTCCCACGCAGCGGCGGCAAATCCAGGTCCCAGCACTCGGCCAATTGCTTCCACGCCGCGCGGCGATGGGGCGGTTCGATCAGGTCCCCCAGATTCGCCTGGGGGCGAATTGCCTCTCGGGGTATTAAGGCGATTTCCCGCAGACACTTTCGCGCGCGATGAAAGCAAACCCGTTCATTGAGCACGTCGATTTCAGGTACCGGCCGCGCCAGATGCTCCATAATCAATTGATGAAAATCACCGACGGTCTCAATGCGTCCGGCTTCCTCATCGGTGATGCTGATTACGAACGTCTCTTCAACTTTGATAATCAGTTCGACCGAGTCCAGTCCCATATACATTGCCCTTGAATCGCGCGGCGCGATTTTTAGATAATTTTATCATTGATTCTTGAAAATTGTATTGAATATTCCCCAACCCGAAGCAACATCCGTAATGGCGGGGATTCACCCCGCGATTCAATTACCAGGAGGCGCTTTCATGCGCATAAGCTTTACCATATCAAAATATCTGATGCTATCGTTCATTCTTCTAGCCGGCGTATCAAACGTGAGCGCCTTGAATCCCGTCGCGGCGGAAAAATACTTCAAGAATACGGATTTCAGCGGCGTCGACCATATTATGCTTTATTACCAGTCGAAGGGAAATGAAAGGGTGCAGTTCACCATCACGAAACGGGGCGGACCGCGCCTGGTCAAGGCGGGGAAGCACGCGCTCTGGATTTCGAAACCCAAGACCGGCTGGCGCATGATCATCGCTTATGAAAAAATCACCTATGTTCACCATAAGCGCGGGGGAGACATGCACATCGTGATGCAGTAGACGAAATCCTGCTTGCCCTTCGCGGCGTGTTCGATTCCTTCGTAGGAATCATGAACAGCATTTACAAGGCCAATCTCTTCGAAGGCAAGAAAATTCTAATAACCGGCGGCGGCTCCGGAATCGGGCTGCGTACGGCGCGGGAACTGGTTCATCTGGGCGCGAAAGTGGCCATTGCCGGACGCGACGCAACCAAGCTGGACAAGGGACTGGCGGCCATCAAGGACGACGGCGGCGAAGCCGTGCCCGTTGAATGCAACATCAGGGACGAAGACAGCGTGCGGGACTGCATTACCGCGTGCCTGGAAAAGCTGGGCGGTCTGGACATGGTGGTCAACAACGCGGGCGGTCAGTTTCCGGCGCCGGCGGAGACCATCAAAAAGAAGGGCTGGCACGCGGTGGTGGAAACCAATCTCACCGGTACTTTCCTGGTCTGTCGCGAAGCCTTTACCCAGGGCATGCGCGAAACCGGCGGCGTCATCGTGAACATCGTCATGAATATGTGGAACGGCCTGCCGCGCATGGCTCACTCCTCGGCCGCCCGCGCGGGAGTGGAAAACCTCACGAAAACCCTGGCCTCGGAATGGGGCCGCCGCGGCGTGCGCATTAATTCAGTGGCGCCGGGCATCATCGAGTCCAGCGGACTGGATACCTACGCGCCCGAGTTTCAAAAGTTCGTGCGGGAAGCGTCGAAGTTCAATCAGGCTTCGCGGGGCGGCACGGAAGCCGAAACCGCCGCGGCGATTCTCTTCCTCCTCTCACCGGCCGCGGCCTACATCACGGGAGAAACCCTGCGCGTGGACGGCGGCGAATCCATCTTCCATCCCTACATGCCGCCCGTGGAGCACGACAAACTCCCGGCATGGGATGACTGACGCGCGGACGAAGAATCGGCTCGAATTTTATCGCGGAAAAAACGCGGAGCGGACTTGCCCCCGACCGCGCCGATGCCGATTTTAATACACAGCGTGAGGTGTGGAAGCATGAGATTCGTTTACCGGGGACTATTGGGTTCGTTGTTCATGATCCTCCTGGTCGGCTGTTCAAGCTCGCCCAAACCGAAATTCGATCGCTCCACCCTGGAGTTTCGCCTGGTGCAATCGGGCTCCACCCGCCTGCTCAATGGGGGCGACTTTCGCCGTGATATTCGCCGACTGCGCTCCATGTACGCCACCGGACGGGCCGACGAAGATCGCGTGCGCGAAATTCTGGAGACCGTTCAAAACCGCTCGGGCGTGCGCGGCGGCAAGGTGTTCCTGCAATGGCAGCGCACCCTTCAGGGCGATTTTATCCCGCGTTCGTTCGTGGCCCTGGGCCCCCCCAAGCTGGATTGCCACGACATCAGCCGCGTGGACTTGAATTACGCGCCCCGCTTTTCCGAGCACGAAATCCTGGTGAAGTTCAACCAGCCGGGCGCGCGCAAGATTCACACCGTTTCCACGGTCAACCTGGGACGCCGCCTGGCCATCGTCTGGCGCGGCCGCGTCATCGTG
>CAZGYS010000126.1:0-12689 GCA_964530305.1 uncultured Leptospiraceae bacterium | reverse complement strand
GTCATCGTCGGCCCCACCAGCGGCATCGCGGCGGTTTCCGAGGTGGCGCAAATCGAAACCCTGGCCGAAATCGGCGTGGCCCTGCTTCTGTTTTCACTGGGCCTGGAACTGAAATTCGGTGACCTTCGCGCCGTGCGCGGCGTGGCTCTCATCGGCACGCCCATTCAATTAACTCTCACCGGTTTGTACGGATACGGCATCGGCCATTTCCTGGGCTGGGAAACCATTCCGGCCATCTGGTTCGGCGCCGTGCTTTCGCTTTCGAGTACCATGGTCGTACTCAAGACCCTGATGAGCCAGGGCCTCATGGCCACCCTGTCTTCGCGCGTAATGCTGGGCATGCTCGTCGTGCAGGACCTGGCGGCGATTCCCATGATGATCGTTTTGCCGGAGCTGGGGAATCTGCGCGCGGGTTTGCCGGCGCTGGGCATGCTGGCGCTCAAGGCGACGGTGTTTATAGCCGCGCTGGTGCTCATCGGTACGCGGGTGCTGCCCTTCATCCTGCGTAACCTTTCGCGGCTGCTTTCCCGGGAGCTATTCTTCCTGGGCGTGACGGCCATCGCCCTGGGCGTGGGCCTGGCCACCCATGAGTTCGGCCTGTCTTTCGCCTTCGGCGCCTTCGTGGCCGGCATGGTGGTGAGCGAATCCGAATATTCCCACCAGGCCCTGAGCGATATTCTCCCACTGCGGGATCTCTTCGGTCTGATTTTTTTCGCGTCCGTGGGCATGCTCATCGACCTGAAACTCATGGCGCGCGAAATCGATACCATCCTGCTGCTGGTCGTACTCTCCATGACGGGCAAGGCGCTGGTCTTCGGCGTCATCACGCGGGTTTTCGGCTATCGCAATATCGTGCCCCTGGCCGCGGGATTCGGCCTGGCGCAAATCGGCGAATTTTCCTTCGTGCTGCTTCGTCTGGCCCTGAAGAACAATGTCTTTGATCGCGATACCTATTCCACCATCCTCACCGCGTCGGTGATCACCATGCTGCTGGCTCCCCTGGCGGCGCGCATCGCCGTACCCCTGTACGCCTTACGCAGGCGATTCTTCCCGACGCCCATGCCTACCCTGCAGAACCCGGCCGCCGGCGGGACGCGAGATCACGTCATCGTCGCCGGGGGCGGACGCGTGGGCGCGCAAATCGCGGATGCCTTGAAACGCATGGACCTGCCCTTCGTCGTAATCGAAGGCACGCACATGAACTATGAGGACCTGCGGGACAGAGGCCTGCCGGTTCTCTTCGGCGACGCCGGCCAGGCGCCGGTCATGGAGGCGGCGGGCATTCATCACGCGCGCTTGCTGATCATCGCCGTGCCCATCGCCGATACCGTCCGCGCCGTCGTCAACGTCGCGCGAACCGAGAACAAGGATCTGCATATCGTGGCTCGCGCGGCGGACACCGAACATCTCCAGGAGCTGGCCGGACAGGGCATCTACGAGGTCGTGCAGCCGGAATTCGAGGCGGGGCTGGAGATGATTCGCCAGGCGCTGTTGCATTTGAAATTGCCCTCCAGCGATATCGACGGCGCCATCGAGACCATTCGCCACGAACTCACGGGTGAAAAGCCCGATCCCGGCGCGGACAATGTGCTGCATCGCATGCGCGGACTCATCGGCCTGGCGGATTTACACTGGGTAGTCCTGGAGTCCGGCTCAATCGCCGCGGGCAAAAGCCTGGTGGAATTGAACGTCCGCCGCAACACGGGCCTGTCCATCACCGCGGTTAAACGCGAAGGCGAAATCATCGCCGGGCCCGGAGGCGATTTCACTCTCCGCGAAGGCGATGCGCTGGCGGTACTGGGCCCTTCGGAAGGCCTGGATAAACTGCGCGGCATCCTGCACGCCGATTAGCCGGCGTCCAATCGCCTTCAATCCAATCGCCTTCAAAAAGACGAAGCACCCGGGTGCCTGGCCCATGGCCCTCACGCGCCGGCAGGGACGGGCTCATTCGTGTAGTATGCTTCCACATGAACAAGAAACGAATTTCGCGGATACTTCCGAGCCTGCTGTGTTTCCCCGCGGCGGCAATGCTGTGGCTGCCCCTCGCCCATGTTTTCTTTCAACCGCCCGCGGCGAATCCCGACCGCGCTCCGAGCTCGACCACCGATGCCCGGGCCCTGATGGAACGGCACCTGAAATTATGGGAACTGCCGCCGGAAAAGCGCCGTGAAGTATTTCGCATGCGTCGGGGCAATCCGGAGTGGGATTTCATGGGCCGCACATTCCTGGTGGGAGCCCTGGCCAACCTGGCCCTGCGTGACCCCGGCGAAAAGAAACGCGCGCTCGCGGTCATGGACCGCGTGATCCATGAGACCCTGGTTCTGGAAAAAAAACGCGGCATGCACTACTTCCTCCTGCCGTACAGCCGCGCCGGAAAGTTCCTGGGGAAAACCCCGGGCAATCAGTTCCTGGACGGCGAAATCGCCTTCATGCTGGCCGCGCGTCGCCTGGTAGCGGAGCACACGCTTTATAAGCGCCTGTTGCGCGAAAGGGTTCGGCGCATCAAGGCCCGCATGGAGGAAAGCCCCGTGCTTTCGGCGGAATCCTATCCGGATGAATCCTGGATGTTCTGTAACACCGTGGCCCTGGCCGCTTTGCGCATGCATGATCGTTTGGACGGAACCGACCACGCCGCCTTCTTTCGCCGCTGGGTTCTTCGCGCGCAAGCGAGCCTCACCGAGAAGAGCACCGGCTTGTTGGTTTCAAGTTTCACTTTCGACGGAAAACACCTGGACGGGCCGGAGGGTTCCAGCATCTGGATGAGCGCACACATGCTGCAAGTTATAGACCCGGCTTTCGCGGCGAAACAGTATCGCCTTGCGCGCAAGGAACTGGGACGCGAACTGCTGGGCTTCGGTTACGCCCGCGAATGGCCGAAGCAAGCACCGGGCCCTCAGGACGTGGATTCCGGTCTGGTCGTTCCCTTGTTGCAGGCCGGCCCGGGCTCCAGCGGTCTGGCCTTCGTGGGCGCCGCGGCTTTCGGCGATGAGGCTTTTCTCACGCGCCTGAAGACCTCCCTGGCCTACGCCGCCTTTCCCATGCGCGAAAACGGCGGCCTGCGCTACGCCGCGAGCAATCAAGTGGGCGACGCCGTCATGCTCTACGCCCTCCTGCAGGGCCCGCTCTGGAAGAAAGTCGGACCACCGAAATCGCCCGCGGTCGCGAACAATCAAATCACGAGGTAATACCCATGTCGCTAAATCAAATTCTCAACCGAACCGAAATGAAATTCGCGCTGGGCTATTTCGCCCCGGCGATTGTATTACTCCTGTTTTTCGGCCTGGGGCATGTAGCCGGCCTGCGCGAATCCGTCTCCATCCTGGCCGATCCCCTGAGCGGCCGCGGCGATTTGGCGGCCGGCATCTACTACGTCGTCACCTGGCTGGGAGCAACTTTGCTTGCCCCCATTTTCGCCGGGGCGGGCGTACTTGCCGGCTTGCTGGGCCTGATCCGGGGCCGGGGCGCGCCGGGTTAAGCATCGATAATTCGGCGAAAGGTCAAGTTTATACGGGGCCCTCGGCCCGGTTCGCGCGGAACGCGGTGGTCATGGGTATGTTGCAAGTCGCCGCCCATGACCAGCAAATCGCCTTCGCGTAGTTCCAGCTCCAGGCGGTCCGCGTAATCATCCTTACGACGCAACTGGAATCGCGCCGGCGCGCCGAAGCTCAATGAGGCGATCACGGGGTTTCGTCCGACGCAGGGATCATTGTCCGAATGCCAATTCACACGGTCTTCGCCATGGCGATAAAACTGCATGAGGACCGAATTGAACCGTTCCCGGGCGCTGCTTTCCGCGCCCGCCTTTAGTTCCAACAGAAAATCGCTCCAGGGCTCCGGCTTAAGTTTAAGGCCCGCGTAATCATAGGCACGCTCCCCATAAGCGGCGGTCAACCGGGGATGGGAAACACGCCCGCCACGATTGTCGTGCCCCAGGCTCAACCAGTTGATTTTATCGCGCAAGCGCACGAAATACTCGGCCGCCTCCTCGCCGGATATGAATGCTCTCATTAATGTCATCCGCCCATCCAGATAGGACTCCATCACGCCTCATGGGACGATATTTTAAGTCGGAACCTTACGGGCGGGCGTGCATACATCCACGCATGGAGTTTTTCAGCCATGCGCGAAAAACTTTTATAAAAAAAATTCTTTAAACTAATCAGGGCATTCAATACTTTTGCGACCGCATGCCCGCTCCGGTTATCGCCATTACGAATTCCAAGGGAGGCGTGGGTAAGACCACGCTGGCCGTCCACCTGGCGGCGGCTCTTTCGCGCGTCAAATTCAAGAAAGACGCGGACCCGCTCAAGGTACTCCTGATTGACACGGACCCCCAGTGTAATGCGTCCGAGTATCTTCTGGGGGACCAGTGGATGGAAAATGCTCGGCCTAATGCGCGGGAAAAAAATTTAGCGTCCGTTTATCATCGCACGTTGTCGGGAAATCGCAAGGCGGTAAACCAGAAGAGAGACCTCCTGTTCAGCGGTGGTGAACACGCGGATGGCGGCCCCGTTTCGATCCTGTCCGGCAAATACGCGAACCTGCACCTGCTGGCCGGCCATGAAGACTTGATGACCATCGAGACGGAATTACAAAAGCGCAAGGATAGCGGCACGATCCAGGGCACCGGCCACCGCCCCATTGAGTACTATGACGTCCTACGAGATAGTTGCGCGGACCTTCGTGACAAGTACAACATCATCATCATCGACTGTCCGCCTCATCTGTATGCGTTGACGGAGAATGCCTTGCAATTCGCCACGGACATCGTCATTCCCATCGTGCCCGACTGGCTTTCCACCACCGGAATTCGCAGGCTGATCTACTTTCTCCGCGAAAACCTCAGCAAGTTCAAACAAAAATCGCAAACCAAGATCCGCGCCCTCTTGTTCAACCTGCATTCCAACGCGGGTGAATATCAGAATCATATCAGGGACCTGCAAGAGAATCTGGAAGACTGGAAATCCCTCGCGGACCTGAAGACCATCTTGAAAAAATGCGAAGTGTGGGAAGGTCCGGCTCGCTCCAGCAAGGTTATCGAAGCGACCCGCGAACGAAAGCCGCTCTCGTCCTACTCCGCCTCCGAGCCGGCGCGAGTCGCCATCATGAAGCTGGTCGTGAAGTTCGCGGCTATAATCAAGGAAAACAAAAAGGATACCGGAGGCAACGCCGAATGAACGTGAAGGATATAAGCGGGAAACTGCGAGCCGTAGCCGGACTCCGATTGGATGTTCTTTCCGATACCGACCTGGAACGGTTTAAGACCCAGCTCGACAAAATACATGACAAGATCGTTCGCCTCGAAAAGGCGGAGGTCATGAATTCCCTGGAGACGGATGTCCCGTTTCCACTGAGAACTTTCTTCGCGGCGTATTCAAAGAAGCGCGGCCTGAAACGTCCGGGCAAGACGGCGCGCATCGAGCTATTCGACGACTACATAGCCGATTACAAACGCTGCATGGGCGACTTCAAGAAACGAACGAACGCGTTAAACAAGACGCTCGACGGACTGAAACGGGCGTCCGACGAAGATGCCCTGGTTCGGCTGGAAGGCATGGATGCCGCGGAACTGGATGATCTAAGCCGCCTGGCCAATCTCAGGAAGCCCGGCGCAAAGAAGGCGACGCTCTTCAAAATTCCCAAAGGCAAAAAGGGACGCCTGGATTGGCTGGCCCTGACCCGGCGCTCGGAATTCAAGAACTGGTTCTAAAGCATGGCAAAAAAACCCGACCGAGACATCCTCAAGCAATCGCTGAAGGACCTGCTTGCGCGTCAAATCGCGCCCGCTTCGGCTTATCGACTCGTGCAACTCGCCGGCGGACAGGACCCGCTGAAAAAGCTAAACGCCAGGGAACTGGATAAACTGGCTCATGAAATGGCCGGGCAATCGGAAGGCATCAAGAAAACCATACAGGGGCACCTCACACTCTATAGCCTCTCCGATGAATTTCTAGCTCATGGAACGGCGAGTCGCTTCGAGAATCGCCTGGAATCGATTTCGCCGGGCCTTGAACATGCGCAAGATTTCGAACACTGGTGCGCGGACCTGCTGCGCGAAACCTTCGGCAATACGCTCAGTTTTCTGCCGGAACAAAGTCGCACGGACGGCGGCCGGCAGAGACTGGATATTTACGCGGCGATTCAACCCGGTCACGCCTTCTGGGATCGCCTGCAAAGCGACTATCATTCCCGTTACATCGTTTTCGAATGCAAGAATTCGGAAGATGCTCCCGCGCCGGAACATATCATTCAGGCCGCCGATTATCTATCGCCCTCCGCGCGGCGCATGATCTGCATTCTAGTCTGCCGCAACGCGCTTGTCTCTCCCGGGCCGGCATTTGATCGGGCGGAGTCTCGAAATCGCGCGGAGAAGAAGCTCGTACTGGGCATCAGCACGGACGATCTTTTGAGCATGGCAAGAAGCAAGGAAACCGGCCAGGATCCCTGCACGCTCTTGAATCAGCGCCTGGATACGTTTCTCCGTGAATCCAAGCCCTGAACCCCGCCCTCCATTCACCTTCCTACTGTCGGTTTAAAAGCCTTTTCCCATGGCGAGCTGCTCAAAATCTGGCTATATTGTCGGAGTTCCGACACCGAAGGGCCCGTTTCCCCCAAAAAACGGCCCGGATCACCATATGAAGTCCGCCGGCAACCATCCCAATTCCCATGCCCGGGAAATCGCCATGCAGGCCCTGTATCAGCTGGATGTGGCTCACCACCCCGTGAAGCATGTCCTGGCTCTGGGCTGGCTCAATCAGCGGCCCGACCCCGAAAAAGAGCAATATTGCCTCGATCTGATCAAGGGAGTCGTGGATAATCAGGACGCTCTGGATGAAGTTATCCGCAGTATGTCCGATAAGCATATCACCCAGATCTCGATTGTAACCATCTGCATTCTGAGAATCGCCGTATTTGAGTTGATGCGGGCCGAGCTGGATGCTAAAATAATTATCGATGATCTCCTCAACCTGACCCGAAAATATGATGGAGACGAGTCCGTTCCCTTTGCTAATGGGATTCTGGATCGTTTCGAGCGGGAAAGACGGGCGGATCAAGCTCGCCTCGGCTAAAACCGATCGTCCGACCCGCCAATAAAAGAGCAGGTCAAAAGAAGCATGAGTGAACAGAACCGTAATCGGTTTCAACTGGAAGACGACACCCCCATGCCCTCGGGCGATGCCTTCGTCTATGATACGCCCGACGAACCGGCCCAGGCCGCGCCGGTCTATCTGGACGAACCGGATCCCCGTTATAAGAAGCGCATGCAATTCAAGCTCTTCCTGTGGTTGGGCCTGGTGCTTGTGGCGCTGGGAACGACGGCAGGCGTCTACTTCGGATTCTTCCACAATAAGCAGGGCGATATCGCCGGAACGACGAAGAGCAAGTTCGACTCGGGGCTGGACGGCCCCCGGGAACGCTATTATATCCCGAAGACGGATTTCAGTCCGCGCCTGCGACGCGCCGTGGGCCTGCACAAGGGCGGCGAATACAACCAGGCTCGCCGCGAAATCGAAAACATAATCAAGAACTCCCGGGACGACCGCGAAAAGGTCGCCGCGCTGGTGTATCGCGCGGTCATGCATTTGCGCGCGGGTCAGCTCTACCCCGCGAGATTCAACCTCCAGAAAGCCCTTCAAAAGGATCCCGAGAACGTCGCCGCGCTGGTGAACATGTCCATCGTCACCAGCCGCGAAGGCAATATGAAGGGCGCTCGCGACTACGCCGTGCGCGCGCGAAGGCTGGCCCCCAACGACGCTCGCATAAGTATCCTGCTGGGTAATATTCTGGCCCGGGGAGGCGATCCCGCGGCGGCCGTCAATTCCTACAACAACGCCATCAAGAACACCCAGGGCGATCCCGTTCCTCATTTCAACAAGGCCGTGGCGCTGTATCGCCAGAAGAAATTCGAGGAAGCCGTCCTGAGTTTTAATCAGGCCATCAAGGATTCCAACGAAACCGGGCGCATCGCCGTGCAGTCCTACGCCTATCTGGCCCAGATAAACTTTCACGGACAACGCTACGCGGCGGCGGCCGATTATCTGCGCAAGGCGACGGCGCTGGCGCCGGGAGACGGCCGGCACTTCTACAACCTGGGCATCGCCTACCTGCGCCTCAAGCAGCAGCGGCAGGCGATGATAGCCTTTCGCCGCGCGCTGGCCGCCGGTTCCAACGAACCCCGCGTCATGCGCGGCTTGGCCCGCGCCCTGGACGATCTGAACGAACCCAAACGCGCCATCGAAGCCCTGCGCAAACATCTGGTCATCAACGGCGAAGACGTGGCGGCGCTCTTTCATTTAGGCGATTTGCTGTATCGCGAAAATGAACTCATGGCGGCGGCCGAGCAGTTTCGCCGCATCGTAAACATCACGCCCGGGGACAAGAACACCCAGGACGCCCTGGTAAAACTGGGCGCGGTCTACGCCGACCTGGAGCGCTATCGCGAAAGCGTACTCATGCTGCGCAAGGCGCTGGAACTGAACAATCGCAATACTCGCGCCTGGTACAGCCTGGGCATGGCCTATAAAAGATCCGGCAAGACGTCCGAGGCCATGGCGGCCTGGCGGGAAGCCCTCAAACTCAGCGGCGACGGCGGCATGTCCCGGGACGACGAGCGTCGCATTCGCATGTCCATGGGCGCCGCCTTTCGGGACGAGGGCGCCTACCAGCTGGCCGTGCGTCAGTATCGCATGATCCTGGATCTGAACCAGCGAGCGCCTCAACGCGGCATGGACGCGCCCGTGGAACTGGAGCTGGGCAAGACCTACATGCAATTGAAGGATCGCACGCGCGCCATTCAAACCCTGCGACGCGTGGCCGAGACCAGCGCCCCCATTGAAGTGGACCTGCGTCGCCGCGCGTTCCTGCATCTGGCCTCGGCCTATGCCGCGGGCAACGCGAGCGAACTGCAAACGGCGCGCGAATACGCCTATAAGGCGGCGCGGCTGGGCAAGGGCGATTCAGAGACGCTGCTGGTACAGGCTTCCATTCTCCTGCGCACGGAATCGGTGACGGACCGGGAACGCGCCGTGGAAATTCTCCGCGCCCTGACCGCCGGCGATATCGACTCCGCCTCCGCCTCCAAAGCCAACAATCTTCTGGGGCTGGCCTACTACAAGAACGGCGAATACTCGCGCGCGCTGGGCGCCTTTGATCGAGCCGTGGATCTCGATCCCACCAATCGCTCCGCGCGGGACAACCAGCGCCTGGCATCCAACGCCATGGAGCGTAATCGCCGGTAATGAGCGATGAAAACGAAACACCGCCGTCCGAGTCTTCGCCTCCGGGCGATTCGCGCGAATCAAGCGGCGCGAGCCACGCGGATCTTCAGGCCCAGCTCGAGGCTCAGGCACAGGACGCGCTGATCGAGACGGAGCTGCCCGACGATCTGCTCTTTAACTTGCTGCCCGCCGCGGAGGAGCCGGACGGAACCGAACTGGCTCCCGAACCGACGGCCCTCATCGAGGAAGAACCGGAACAGGCCGAGGTAGTCGGCGGCGGTCTGGAACTTATCGGGGGCCTGGAGCCCATGGAAGCGAGTGCGTCCGACAATGCCGAGTCCGCGGGCGGAATTGAGACGCCCGGGGGTATCGAGGCACCGGGGGGCATCACGCCCATCGCCGAAGGCTCCGGTGAAACGGGTGACGGAACCGACGCCGCGGGCGAAGACGGAGACGAAGAAGACGGCGGACGTCGACGGCGAAGACGCAAGCGCAAGGATCCCCTGGAGAATATTCCCAAGGTTTATTCCCAGGACGCGGCCATGTCCCAGAAGCAGCTGACCTCGCTCAGTCAGCTCAAGACCATCAAGAAAGCGCGCGTTCGTCACGAGGGCAAGCGCGTCGTCACCGACGACGTCAAGAAGCTTAAATCCCTTCGCGTTGAACCCAAGCTCAATGTCGGCGACTTCATCAACTACTACGTTGAACCCGTACGCATCGAGTACTACATTCCCAAGGAATCGCGCTTCGCGGTGGAAACGAAATTTCTATACATCCCCCTGGTGGATCCGGAGCCCCGGGAAAAGGATCACATCCTGCGGGAATCCATGGAAGAGAACATCTTCGTCGACCTCATCGACGTGATGAACGCCTACCCCCGTCACATCACCGAGATTCTGGAAGCCTACAACAACTCCATGAGCATGTACGAGTCCCTCTCCGCGGCCATCTACGACGCGGACGGGGGAGACCCGGAGCGCTATCGTACCGCGTTTTATATCTGCGAAGTCCTGGCGGAGTACGAACCCACCCTGGCCGGCTTGAAATTCCTGGGCGATTTCCAGGCCTGGAACCTGAACTGGCTGGTACGCCGAATGAACACCCTGGGCGTGGAGTTTCACGCGTCCGATAAGACGGTTTCGTATTTCATTAAGCTGCGCAACGAGTACTGGGAAAAGAACAACTTCGACTACGACGAGGATTTCGAAATCCTGGCGGCGCTGTTCTTCGAACAGGCCTATCCCAACCGCGGCATGACCTACGATATGGACGACTATATCTACGGCGCCTTCGACGACCGCATTCAGCGTAAGAAGAAGAACAAGGATTTCTAGCGGCCAGGAAAGGCTGGACAGTTTTTTCGCGAATTTTTTTTTACGACTCCATGACCAGTTTACTGGATCGGGTCTACACGGTGCTGGCCAATCGCGAGCACTACTTTCAAGACGGCTGGGGGGAACGAGAAGCTTTCCCCTACCTGCTGAAGGCCAATCCCCGGGAATTTCATCGCCGGGAGGTGCCGGATATTTCCCTGCGCTGGGGCCCCGGCCGCATCCAGGAAGACGTCACCATTCGTGAGGGCTGGTTCGACAGCCCCTATCGCTTCGTCTGGAAGGACGGCCGCAAAACCATAACCAATGTATTACCGGATGAAGCCAATCGCGCCCTGGTCCAGATGATCCTGCCTCGCCCCTGGAAGGCCGACATGCCTCTGGCCATTCACTTCGCCGCCACGGGAGACGAGGGTTTCAATCGCCGCCGCGTTTCCATGGCCATGCCCCTGGCTCGGCGCGGCATCGGTTCGGTGATCCTGGAAAATCCCTTTTACGGAGAACGCCGCCCGTCCTGGCAAAAGGGGTCCTTGATTCGAGAGTTTTCCGAATTCATGCGCATGTCCCGGGCCGCCATGGACGAGGGTATCGCCCTGGCGCGAAAGTTAAGGGAAGAAGGTTATGGTCCGCTGGGTTTCACGGGCATCAGCATGGGCGGCTACATCGCCCTGGCCGCCGCAGGTCGCGCGGGCTTTCCCATGGCCGTGGGCGCCTGCATTCCCACCCATTGCGCTTCGGCCGTTTACCTGGACGGCGCCCTGCGAAGAGCGTGCGCCTGGGAAAAATTAAACGAGTCCATGCCCAATGGAGCAACCTTCAAGGGTCTTTCCGCGCCGGAAGACGCACCCGAGCTGATGCGTTCCATCATGTCCCTGGGAGATATTCGCCACTTCCCCATGCCGAAGCGACCGGACGCCGTCGTGATTCTCGGCGCGAAACATGATCACTACATCCCACGCTATTCCACGGAGATCATTCACGAACATCTCACCGGTTCAGTCCTGCGCTGGCTGGACACGGGGCACGTGGGCACTTTTGTTTTTCATCGTAATGAATGCAATGAAACCGTAATCGAGGCCTTCGACCGACTTTGAGAATTTCAGACGGAGTAAACGCCATGGAAAGCCTGCTGGATAAAAGTTACACGTATCTGATCAATCGCCGTCCGTTTTTCGAAAGCGGCTGGGGCGAACAGGACGCCATCAGCTATTTCCTGCGCGAAGACCCGCGCGAATTTCATCTACGTCGGCCCGCCAACGACATCACGCTTCGCTGGGGCCCCGGACGCATTCAGGACACGGTGACCATTCGCGAAGGCTGGTTCGAAAGCCCGTACCATTCCGTCTGGGACGACGGCCGTTACGACTATGCTTCGCCGGAAATGAGTCAGGCGCGCATTCAGATGATTCTGCCGCGTCCCTGGAAACACAACATGCCCGTGGTCGTGCATTTCGCCGGCACGGGGGACCAGGGTTTCGCGCGAAGGCGCATCGCCATGGCCATGCCCCTGGCTGAACGGGGCATCGGCTCGGTCATTCTGGAAAACCCCTTCTACGGAACCCGCCGGCCGCCCGATGTAAACGACGTTCGCCTGCGCGAAGTCTCCGACATGATTCGCATGTTGAGCGCCGCGGTCGAGGAAGGCATCGCGCTGGTTCATCGCCTCAAGGCGGACGGCTACGGACCCCTGGGCGTGACCGGCATCAGCATGGGCGGGTCCGTGGCGTTGACGGTGGCCGCTCAGGCGGGGCTGCCCCTGGCCGTGGGGGCCTGCGTGGCACCCCACTCCGCCTCGGCCGTCTACCTGGACGGCGCGTTCAACCAGGCCTGCGCCTGGGACGCCCTCAACGAGGACATGCCCGAGGGCAACGCCGCCAATCGCATGCGCGATCTCATGGATTTCTGGGACATTCGCAACTATCCGCTACCGGCGAGACCCGACGCGACCGTGCTTCTGGGCGCTCTGCGAGACTCCTACATTCCCCGCTACTCCGTGGAAATCGTCCATGAGCACTGGCAAGGTTCGTCGCTCAAGTGGATCGACACCGGCCATCTGGGAGCTTTCTTCTTTTATCGCCGTAATTGTTATGAAACGGTGATCGAGGCCTTCCGGCGATTGGGCTGAACGATTTTCTTGACG
>CAZGYS010000125.1:11715-12736 GCA_964530305.1 uncultured Leptospiraceae bacterium | reverse complement strand
TCAAGGGGTCGGGCGGCGGTTACGGCTTTGATCGCATTACGGCTCTGGGACGCATCATCGAGGCCGCGGCCAAGGAAAGCAATAAGGATCCCATCGTCGAGGCCGTGAACGAACTGGAAGACTATCTCGGTCGCGTCGACATCGTCTTCGTTTAAAAAAAGAAGGCCGGAGCTTCCCGCTTACTTTCGCTCAAGGCGATTCGCGCAACGACCTGACCGCGCGATACAATCGTAGATTGCCGGCCGAGTCTATCGGCACCTCGCTTAACTCCCCGCGCGCAACGCTCCCTTGAACCAGCGCGCGAAAACGTTGCATGTATTCCCCGCTATAATAAGGCGCGAAATTCTTTTCATCCAGCAGGACGTAAAACTCCCGACAATCAGGCAAATCGCCTCGGGCCAGGCCATGTGGGGCGTGAGGCGGCAGGCGATCCCGCATGGGATTGCCCCGGGGAATCTCCAGTGGAAAAACATACAGATCGATGGGAGCCTGCGCCGTGAAGAACGTCTGCGTCCGCAAGCAAGAACGCCGCGGTAAATCGCCCAGAACCCGGGCGACTTGCGGAGCGCGGGCGTCCGGAGGCAGCGCCGGCAGGGGCGTTTCCTTGTCTCCGGCGGCCGAATATGCCGCAATCGCCAGCAGACCCAGGGCGGGCAACCACCTGGACGCGGGACGCCGGGATTCGCGACCCATCGCCGCGGCGAGAATCGTATATCCGTGCAGTCCGGCCAGCATCAGAAAGGGCAGCACCGAATACGAATAATGCCCGTAAAACGTTGCGTGCCAGCGATGACCCGACGCCAGATGCACGGCGAAAATCAACGGCAGGGTAAACAGAATCATGCGCCGGGAAAGCAGGGGCAGAAACGCGAACGCAAGCAACAGATCGAACAGACTTCGCAGGGGCAAGCGCGCCCAAATCTCAGGCACCTGGCCTACGAGCCCGACGAGCAGCGTCCCGGGCGATTTCCAGGCACCCGGTGCCGTGAGCAGCGTCATGCTTCCCTCCAGCGGTCCGCCC
>CAZGYS010000125.1:0-11682 GCA_964530305.1 uncultured Leptospiraceae bacterium | reverse complement strand
GCCGCAGGATCAGGTTGGCGGCCACGAACCAGACCAGCGCGAAAATCGCCATGCGTACCGCCAGGGGGCGATGGGCTCGAACCGTTGTCAGAGCCAGGGCAAACAAGAGCACGTAAAGAGAAGCGTCCTCTTTCACGCCCATCCATCCCACCAGGCCGCACCAGAGCAGGACGGGCCGGTTTTCGCGCAGGGCGATGAACACCAGCGCCGAACAAAGGAAAGCCGGCAGTTCGTAGTGAAAGGACAACACCAGCCGATGCAGGGGATAGGCGAACATAAACGCGGCCAGAATCGCCCCGGCAAGGGCCGCGTCCCCCAGGCGCTCCACCAGCAAGCGCGCCCAGGCCGTGACCCCCGCGGCCAACGTGCCCCAGAGCAGAATGCCGTAGATGAGGTGCGTAGTCCGGGGAATCCCCGGGAAGATGGCGGAGGAAAGGTCCGCCAGAAAATAAAAGGGCACGAAGGCCAGCAGCGTCGGCGAAAAGTGATGCCCCAGATAACCGCCGCCCGTTCCGGTCTGAAAGAAGGGCGTGGTCAGCAAGCCGTGCCCCTTCGCGGCATTGTTCATGGCGCTTGAAATCCCGGTGAAATCCAGATCCACCAGGAAGAGGGCCTCATGGGAACGGAGCGTGAACAGCAGGGCATAGACCACGAGCGGTAAGCCCGGCAGAGCGGCCAGGAGCACATCCTTCCAACCGACGGACCGCGGCTCGCCGGCGGGAATCAGGCCCGGCCCAGGTGAAGGAATCGCCCCGGCCCGTTCAGCTCCCCCGCCGCGCTTGCGAACATATTCACGAATCAGCCCGGCCGCGGCCAGACACGCAAACAGCAGGGCCAGACCGCGCTCCAGGCGGGCGGCCGCAAGTCGAAGGTCGTCGCCCACGCCGGGTACAAAACCCAGTACGGCGGCCATGGGCAGGCCGACGGCGATGGTCAGAGCCGTGCAGATCAGGATTTTGAACTTCATGGGCCGAAACTACGGACCCCGGCGAGGGGGTCCCGACCGGACGCGAAGTCCGTCGGGGGTTCCGTAATATGGATGTACCGAACCCAAAAAAATGAACATGGGTCGGGTGTCGCTCCACAAAAAGGGGAAGAATGGATTGACGGATATGCTTGAATCCGATTCCATACATGGCTGATGCGGGCTTTTAACCCCCGAAAGCGAACATTTCCACATAATTTTCAAACAATATTTCACCACGGTGAGTCAGTAGAGTAAGGAGTGCTTGATAATGAATAAATCATTAATGATTGCCGGCGGAATTCTCGCCGCGGTTATGCTAACGACCCAGTGCGGCGGCGGAGACGACGGCCGACGTGACGCTACCACGGTCGGTAAGAACGGCTGGATCTTCGAAGGTTGGGCATGTGCCCCGGACGCCGCCATGGCTCTGAAAGGCCAGAGTCCCGCTCACTATTGCAAGGGTAAGAAAGCTGAATATCTCTACATGAAATTCAGCTCACGTGCTTCCGACAAAGCCATTCGCCTGAACAGCCCCGGCATGAAGCAGTCTACCTGCCGCGAAGCTTCGCGTCTGCAAGTAGCCGCCGACGGCCTGGCTAAAATCCTGGGCGAACAGCTGGAAAAAGCTTCCGGCGTGTCCGACGGTCAGTCCACCGGTGTAGCCATCATTTCCCAGACCAAGGGTATCATGAACGGCGTTGGTGTATATGACTGCTGCGCGGTTAATGTTGAAACCGGTCGCTGCGCCGAAATCGGCGAAAAAGAAGACTGGAAAGAATGCCAGTGCGTCGGTTACATGAAATTCCCCGGCGGCAAGAAAGGCCTGGAAACCAAAGCCAAGCGCATCGAAGCCGGTAACTAATTTCCAATTCCGGGTTACCCCCGCCGGTTTTATTCACCCAATCAGTGAACGCCGGCGGGCCCCATCCCGTCTCATATCTCGAAATCAAATCAATACAAGCGATGAGCCCTCATCGCCACGACACACGAAAGAACACAAGGAGTTTGTACTATGAAGAAATTTTCAATGATCGCAAGCGCACTCCTGATGGCAGGCCTGCTGGTTCAGTGCGGCCCCGCCGACGACGGACGACGTGACGCTACCACGGTCGGTAAATCCGGCTGGATCTTCGAAGGTTGGGCATGTGCCCCGGATGCCGCCATGGCTCTGAAAGGCCTCAGCCCCGCTAACTACTGCAAGGGTAAAAAGAACGATTACCTCTACATGAAATTCAGCGCCCGCGCTTCCGATAAAGCCATTCGCCTGAACAGCCCCGGTATGAAACAGTCCACCTGTCGCGAAGCTTCGCGTCTGCAAGTTGCCGCCGACGGCCTGGCTAAACTGCTGGGTGAGCAGCTGGAAAAAGCTTCCGGCGTGTCCGACGGTCAGTCCACCGGTGTCGCCATCATTTCCCAGACCAAGGGTATCATGAACGGCGTCGGTATCTATGACTGCTGCGCGGTCGACATGGAAACCGGCAAATGCGCCGAAATCGGCAAGAAAGAAGACTGGAAAGAATGCCAGTGCGTCGGTTACATGAAATTCCCCGGCGGTCAGAAAGGCCTGGAAACCAAAGCCAAGCGCATCGAAGCCGGTAACTAATCCCCGTCTTCGATTCACTTCGCCGAAAGCCCCGGATAATCATCCGGGGTTTTTTGTGCCCGGAGCCCCGCATGCGATTCTCTCCAAAGCTTTCATCCATCGCGTGCATTGCCATATTCGCGTGCGCGATTTTCTTGAGCTTCCATTGCGCCGTCGACAAAGGTCGTCCCGAGAAGAAAGTTCGCTCTTCGATGTACGAAGGCTTTGCCTGCGCGCCGGACCCGGTACTCGCGCGGCAGTCCATCGGGCCCTCGGACGACTGCGCTCCCGAAAAGAAAGATTATCTCTACCTGCCCTTCGATGAACTGCCTGTATCCGTGGAAGAAGATCCGAAGGGCACTCTGAAATCTCGCTGCCTGAAAGGCGCACGCCGGCATCTGGACCGGGACGGGCTCCTGAGCATCCAGGCTCGACGCGCGGGTATCTCCCTGCGAACCACTACCGACATGGAAAGCCAACTCTTCCTGGTCATCGCCGCGAATCCGATCGCTTTGAAAAGCGCCGGCATCTATGACTGCCGTCCCGTCCGGCCGAATCCACATGAACGCGTGAAAGGCACCGGCAAGGAAGTCCAGGGCTATTGTATTTGCGTCGTATACTTCCGCTATCCCGGCGGCTATAAAGCCCTCGAAAAAGACATGTTTGGCCGTTAACGAATCATGAACCTGAACAGGCTCACATCGACCGGCCGCAAGCCGGTGCAATTTCGACCCACCATAGTATTCCTGCTCGTGTCGGCTCTAACCGCGACGGCGACCTGCGCGAAGATTTCACACCGCGACACCGCGAGAACAGGTCCCCAGGGCCGGCTCTTCGAAGGCTGGGCCTGCGCGCCTGACCCGACGATGGCCCGTAAAGGATTGAGCCCCGCCCACTACTGCAACAATGCACCGGCCGACTATCTTTATCTGAAATTCCTGGGCCGCGCCTCCCCCGCGGCCATTCGCTCGCAACGGGAATCCGAAAAAGAAAAATCCTGTCGAATCGCCGTACAAAACCAAATCCACCGTTTAGGCACGCGAAAGATTCTCATGCGTGTGGCCAGAATCGCCGGCAGCGATGACGTCTCCGACGCTATTGCCGAGCTCAAAGTGAAGCATCCCCGGGAAGGCGTTTATGATTGCTGCTCCGTGGACCCGAAAACCGGCATATGTACGGTGTTCGGGAAACAGCCGGACTGGACCGAATGCAGTTGCGTGGGCTATGTTAAATTTCCGGGCGGCAAGCAAGGCCTATACAAGGAAGTCCGAAAAATTCAACACGGCGAATGACATGAGACGAAGCTTACCCCTGGACGTATACAGGCTACTCTTATCAAGTATGTGGCTAGTTCTGCTCATCGCCGCGGCGACAACTACCTGCGCGAAGAACTCCCACCGCGAGCCCGCGAATTCCGTTCCCGCCGCGTGGGATTTCGAAGGCTGGGCCTGCGAACCCGATCCCGTTCGAATCCAATACCGGCTCGGCCCCGCGCAAAACTGCGATGAAAAAGAAAGGGACTATCTCTACGCAAGATTCGCGGCGCGGTCCGCCTCCACCAATTTGCCGCCCCATGGACGCGAAGCCTCCTGCCGCGCGGCGGCGCGAAGACAAATTAGCGACTACCGCCTGGCAAAGGTGCTGGGCGTGTACTGGGAGCGATATGACATACACTCCGACACTCAGATGCTGGGTGTCGCCATTCTTTATAAGCACAAAGACATCGTAAACAGCGCCCGTATTTATGATTGCTGCCCACTGCACCGGGAAAATTACGACTGTGCGAAAGCTTCCCCGAATCCCGACTGGACGACATGCTACTGCGTCTCCTACCTGCGATTTCCCGGCGGCAAAAAGGGTTTCATCAAAACCATCCGTGAAATCCATCTCGAGCAATAAATGAATTTTTTCGGAAATCGCCATGAACTCCCGCCCCCCGGACGGCGTCAAAAAGCGCAGCCGGTACCGACGCCGGGAGATACACAGTGAAATATTTTCAAATTTTCGCGGCGCTCATTCTAACGGGTTCGTTCACAATCGCCTGCGCGGAAAACTCTCGGCGCGACGTGACCACCGCGGGCCATCAGGGCCGGCTCTTTGAAGGCTGGGCTTGCGCGCCCGAGCTGGCGATGATCAGGCAACGCGTGAGCCCCGCCCACTACTGTCGCGGCAAAATTCAAGACCATCTATACTTTGAAATTCAAGCCAGGGCCTCGGAGAACTCAATTCGCGCCAATAGCGCCGTTTGGAAACAAGCCACCTGTCGCCAGGCCGCTCGCTTACAGTTGGAAGCGGACGCTATTTCACGAATTGTGGAGCTGGTAATAAGCAGGGAGAGCGGTGTTTCCGATTCCGGGCCGTCCATCCATGTGTATCCGGAAGAGCGGACGGGCATTGCCGGGGCCGCGGGTATATATGAATGTCGTGCCGCGGCGGTAAAGACCATACTGTTTAGCCGAAGCCCGGACTGGTCTGAATGTAGCTGCATGGGCTATATGAAAATTCACGGAGGGCGCAAGGGCCTGGACGCCCTGGTGAAACGCGTGAAGCGACGCTTATAATGCCGACCCGACGTATTCGAAAACGATACAGGCGCGACATCGCGCCGCGAGTTGAAACATGAAACGGATTCAAGCCGGGAAAACGTTGACCATGGTCTTTCTGCTCGCCGCGGCGGCGACCGCGTGCGCGAAAGACAGCCGCCGCGATGCGACAACCGTTGGCCATCACGGCTGGGTCTTCGAAGGCTGGGCCTGCGCTCCCGAACCGGCGATGATCAAAAAAAGAATGAGTCCGGCCCATTACTGCGCGGGCAAACCAGCGGAATTCCTGTACGTGAAGTTTACCGCACGAGCGGCGGACAAGGTCATCGGCGCCGGGAACGAAAACGCGAAACAAGCATCGTGTCGCGCAATAGCCAGGCGTCACATCAAGAACGGCGGCATCGCTAAAATCCTGGATGATATCTTTCACAAAACCTGTACGCCGTATCACGTAGAACCACCGGGCCCCGCGATCAGGAAGACTCTCAAAAAAGCCGGCCCGCCGGGTATCTATGATTGCTGTGCGATTGATCAATACACCGGTCGTTGCGCGGCTTCGGCGGAAGACGAAGACTGGAGGGAGTGTTCATGCGTCGCCTACTTAAGGTTTCCCGGCGGGCGAAAAGGCTTCGAGGAAGCGATAAAAAAAGCGAAGCACTAAACGAAATTTCCAACGATATACGCGAACTCTCATTCGACCGGCGGCGTCCAAATCGCATCATGATAAACATGATGGGCGCGATATGAACAATCGCGCCGGGAGTTGAAAGATGAAACATATTCAAATTGTAATGACGTTGGTCCTGGTTGGTCTGCTCGCCGCGGCGTGTAAGCCCGACCCGGGTGTCAGGGGTCCTTTTACCGTCGGACCTAATGGATGGATCTTCGAGGGTTGGGCTTGCGCGCCGGACGCGGCTCTGGGCCTCAAGGGTTTGAGTCCCGCGCAGTATTGCGAAGGTAAAAAGAAGGAATATCTCTACGTTAAGTTTTCGGCCCGCGCATCGGATAAGGCGATTCGCGCCAACAGTCCCGGAATGAAACAATCCACGTGTCGCGAAGCATCACGCCTGCAAGTGGCCGCGGACGGTCTGGCGAAAATCATCGGCGAGGAAGTACGCCGAGCGTCGGGAACTTCCGACGGCCAGTCGACGGGCGTCGCCATCATCGCCCAGACGAAGGGCATCATGAACGGCGTCGGCATCTATGACTGCTGCGCGGTGGACGCGGATACGGGTCTGTGTACGAAACTGGGCAAGAAGGAAGACTGGAAGGAATGCCAGTGCGTCGGGTATATGAAATTTCCCGGCGGTCAGAAAGGTCTGGTCACCACGGCAAAACGAATCCGCGAGGAAAACTAATCTTCGCGGTTTCAGCGAAGCTTCACGGGGGCGGCGATGCCCAAACCGGACGATGCCTTAACGGCTGATGTCCAATCGCCGTCCCGGTAGAAAGCCGCGCACGTTACGAATGTACTGTTTCGTTTCAGGATACGGGGGAACGCCGCCGTATTTCCTTACCGCGCCCGGCCCCGCGTTATAGGCCGCCAGCACTTCATCCAGCGAATTGAATCGCCCCGCCATCTGTTTGAGATAACGCGTACCCCCGTCGATGTTCTGGGAAGCATTCAAGGGATTCACGCCCAGGTCCTTCGCCGTGCCGGGCATCAACTGCATCAGCCCCAGCGCGCCGGCCTTCGAACGCGCATTCACCTTGCCACCGCTCTCGGCCTTGATAACGGCCCGAATGAGATCCGGTGAGACGCCGTGTTTGGCGCCGTGCTTCTGGATAAGGTCTTCCAGGCGATGGGAGAATGTCGGAGTTCCGACACCGTGCTTCTGCCCGGCGGCGGGCGGGTTCAGCTCGGTGCGCGGTTCGGTCCGAGAATCGGCCTGTCTGGTTTCACCGGCGACCGGCGTCTCCGTTTTTGTCTGAGTTCCGACAGTGGAGCGACCCTCGATCTTTTCCATCCGCTGGATTATGTCGCTTATCCGTCTCTGAACGCGATCCAAACCGGGAGGAACCTTCATATCGGAATTATCGGGCGATCCGAAAATCTTCGAGAGCATTTTTTTGTCGGAGTTCCGACAAAAAGGCGGGGCTTACTCCTTCAGTTCGATGCTCTCGTGATTGGCGAACCGCTCCAGGATCTTGCGCCAGATAAGATCCGTACTGATGCGAATGCGCCGCGGTTCGATAAGATGGCGGAGAGTCAGAACGATGGCCCCGGCCCGGAAATCCACGAATACGCCCGGTTTTAGATTGGCGAAACGAATCTCGTACTGCCGGCGCGATTTTTGAATCCGCTGATCCGTTTCATGCACGTCCTCGAGATCGCTTTCGGCGATCTGGCGCACGATGGATACGGCCAGTTTCCAATCGCTCCGGGCCGTGAGAGGAATTTCGATCTCATTCCAATTGAAGGAAAACTCCTTGCTGGCATTGGAGACCGGCTGCGTAAACAAGAGCCCCGGGGGTATATGCAGGACGCGACCCGTGCTCTGTCCGCCGTCTTCCCGGGCGCGAACTTCCAGCAGGGTCACGTCCATGACGCGAATATCGATCACGTCTCCAATACGGTCCCCGATGGTGATGCGATTCCCCTCTTCGAATGGTCTCCGCACCACGATATAAAACCAACCGGCCACGTTCAAAAACACTTCCTTGAGAACGATGAGCACGCCCGCGCCGAAGATCCCGAGCACCGTCAGAATGTTCTGAATCGAAGGCAGCCAGATGGGGAAAAGAACGAATACGGCGATGACCAGCAGGAAGTAAGTCGTATTGCGCTTCCAGCGAACGCGATTGCGGAACTGATCCTCGATGTGATGGCGAAAGACATAGGCGAAGACAAGCTTGCGCAGCCCCAGCAACGCAACGATCAGCGCCAGCGAAACCAGCACACGAAACAAAATTTGCCGGAACTCCGGCCCGCCGAACCACACGGCGAATGCTTTCAGAATACCTTCCAGTGCTTTCCTCCAGGCGCTTAACCTCGTCCAGGAGACCCTCCCGGGAGTCCCTGTCCATCCCTTTTCCGGCTCGGAGACCGTCCTGAATTCCGGTCGCGGGAGGATTATAAAAGGGTTGAAGAGGCCGCCCCCGCGCCGGGATGGTTCCCGGGTGCGCCGCTCATCGCTCAAAAAGCTCCGCTCCGCGACTTTGCCCGGCATGCTATTCACGGCCTTGCTCGCGCTCGCGAGTGTATTCTTACCGACGGGCTTGGAAGCGCGCGACCCGTTCCAGCGCACGACGCCGCCGGACTTGATTCGCATGGGCTCGCTGATTCCGGCGAATCGCGCGGGAATCGCCTTTTCCAATTTCGAACTGCACGAACACGAGATCTTTCTGCGTCGTCGCACGGGCGCGCTCTTCGCGGAGTACGCCTTCGGCGACGTCGCCTCCATCTCCGCGTCCGTCCCCTATACGGTAAAGCATCAGACCGACGTGGAAACCCGTGAACATGTCGACAACATCAATCTGGCCCTGCGCTTCGCCCATGGTCGCCGCGATTGGCGTCCGGTCTACGGCCTGGACGCGTTTCTGGCCACCGGCAGCGACGAAGCCGGAATCGGCAGTCGCCTGCTGGGCAACCTGGTTCCCTACGGCGGCGCCGTGTATTTCGGCGGCTCTTTTTCCTTCGCGGCGATTCTACGCTGGAACACCCAGACCAACAATCAATTCCAGGAAGATGAAAACGTCCGCTTCCAACGCACCTGGCTCATTGAACTGGCCGCCGGTTGGTCCTGGGACGCCCTGGAAATATTCCTGGAATACGAACGCAAGATTCGCTACGCGCCGAAGGAGAATCGCCTCAATACGTCCGTGTTCGCGCCGGGCTTGAATTATCGCTTCGGAGAGAAATTTCAACTGGGGGTCTCCATTCCCTACACGACCTCGAAGGAAAGGGAATTCGACGCGGGCATAGTGATTCGCGGCACCTACTTTTATTAAAAGTAAATTTGTTAAGAGCAAATTCGCGCCGAACATGCTGATTTTCGCCATAAGCTACTTTCTCGTTTCCGCCCTGTGGTTGTGGATCTTCGCGCGCATGGGCGGACGCGTCGGTACCCGAACCCTGTTGCTGGCCTTCGGGCTGGGCGTAATTTCGGGTCCCGTGGCCGGCTTGATCAGCTGGTTGATCGAGACCAATCTACTGACGAAGAATACGGCGGGCGCCGGACATCTTCGGAACTTTCTTTTGTATTTTCTCATCGTCGGGCCCGTCGAGGAGATCGCGAAATTTCTGGCGCTGTTCCTGGCTACGTTTCGGGCCATGGATTTTCGGAACAGCTCCGACGGAATTCTGCTGGCCATCGCCGCGGCACTGGGCTTCGCGGGAGGAGAGAACGTGCTCTATCTTCTGGCGTTGGACGTTGAACGAACCCTGCCGCGCCTGATTCTGGGCAACCTGGGACACGCCGCCTTCAGCGTTTATGGGGGATATGCCCTGGGCGTGGTCATGCACGAGAACGCGTCGCCGTCCTTGATTGTCGCCGCCCTGACCCTGGCCTCCCTGTTTCACGGCGCTTACAATTACTTTCTGACGCTGTCCATCGCGGGGGCCATGGTGAGCTTTCTGCTCTCGGGTTTGCTTTACGTTTTGATGTTGAAACTTATTCGCGCGGAAAAAGAGCGCAATCGCTGAGGCGTTTTTTTCGGAAAACTTCTTGAAAGCCAGGTCGCCTCGCTGGAATGTACATCAGCATTATCGCATGAATCATCGCTCACGAAATTCTCATCTAAATCGCGCTCCGCGCTTCATCGCCCTGGCCTTGATGCTCTGTCTGGCCGGTCCGGTAAGCGTGCCGCCCAGGTTGAACGCCCAATCGCCCTCCGCCGGAGACGCGAAGACGGGCAAGCAGCCGACGCCGGACGTAAAGAAAACGACCGGGACTCCCGTGAACAAGAAGCCGGAGTTCAAACCGGAAGTACTGAATATCGATCCCAATGGGGTCAAGCTGTCGGGCACGTATCTGAATCGCATTCGCCTGCGGGGTAAGCTTATCATCGGCCTGCAAAAGAATTACCAGCCCCTGCATATCGAAAACCCCAATCCTAATTTTCCCGGCATCGACGTGGAAATCGGCGCTCAACTGGCGCGGGGCCTGGGCGTGCCCACCGTGGAATATCGCTATCTGACCTTGCCGGAACTGTTGCGGGCGGTCAGTTCGGGAGAAATCGACCTGTCCCTGGGCGGAATTTCCAGCACGCTCCACCGCGCGCGTTTCGTAAACTTTACGCCGCCTTACATTCGCACCACGGCCGCCGGTTTACTGAACAAGGGCGTCCTGCCGCCGGACAGCGGTTCCGTGGATTTTCCCCGACGCAAATTCGAAAGCCTGCGGGACCTGCGGCATCTGGGTAAACTGACCCTGGGCGTTAAGGGCGGAACCACCAATGAGAAGATTCTGCGCTCCAGCCCGGAATTCGCCAAACACACCATCGTTCTTTTTAAATCGCGCAAGGCGCAAATCGAAGCCCTGAAGAAAGGGGAAATCGACGTGCTGGTCGCCGACGGACTTTTCATTCGTTCCCTGGTGCTTCGTGACGCAAGCCTGCTGGCCAATTTCGTGCCGCTGGTTCGCCGTTATAGAGAAGAGCATATCTGCATCGCCTTGCCCCGGGGAGACCCCGAATACTGGAACTATCTGAACTTTTTCATTCGCGACCTGAGACGTTCAGGGAAGCTGGATCGCCTGGTTAAGAAATACTTCGACGGCGACGGTTGGATTAAGAAAGCCAAATGATCAATTCTTTTCGCATGACCGCTATCCTTAACCGGGCGGCAGTAGGCCTTAACACACCATGGCGATTGGCCGTGCTCCTGATTCTCTGCCTGTCCGCGTCATCCGCCCTTCAGGCCCAGAGCCGTTCCCTGGCCGAACGCTTCAGCTACGACGGCAGCGTTTTCTTCCAGGGCTTTTTCCTGGCCCGGGATCTGCCGCTGACTTCGCAAACGAGCGACCCGTGCCCCCAGCTGAACAGCACCACAATCACCACCGGCACCCGCTGCCGGGAAGAGCGCGATTTTTATCGCATGCGCTTGCGCCTTAACTTGAAGTTTCGCCCCTCCCAACACGTGGACATTCTCTACGGCATGGAAGTGGGCTTTCTGACTTTCGGCACGGACGACGCCTCGAAGAGCGGCCCCGGCACGGGCGGCCAGGGTTCCGGTCGGACCAACCTGGAAACGCGCGAATTTCGCATTCGCTTTCGCAACAGCGCGGATACGCTGCATTTGAATCTGGGTGTTTTCTCCATCGGCACTCCCCAGGGTATCGTGCTGGCCACCAGCGGCGCCGGCGCTCGCGCCGTTTGGGACTTTCGCGACTTCAATTCAATCATCGACTTAACGCATATTCGTTCCATCGACAATTCGCTGGTGGACGACGACTCCAACGGTTTCTCGGACGACAACTTCGCGGAAATCAACCTGACCGTTCTCAAGTGGAAATATTCGGGTCTGCGTAACCTGAAACTTGAAAACTACGCCGTGTTTCGCCGAGACCGAGACGCTACCTCCAACGATACCACGGAATCCAATAATGAACGTTCCAGCCTTTGGTGGGGCGGCATGTACGGGCAGCTCA
>CAZGYS010000124.1:0-12803 GCA_964530305.1 uncultured Leptospiraceae bacterium | reverse complement strand
CTATCGCCGTCCCATCCGCGTGAGCGATTTTAAGATTAACTCCGGCTACGGTCTACGCCGCAAGCCCCTGCGAAGGGGACGCCTGGGTCGCATGGAGTTTCATCGCGGCGTCGACCTGCGCGCTTCCACCGGGGAAAACGTCTATTCCACCGCCCGGGGGCGCGTCGTGCTCGCGCGCCATTCTCGCCGAGGCTACGGCAACCTGGTGATCGTGGAACATCCCCGGGGTTTCCGAACCTACTACGCTCACTTGAGCCGGATCAACGTGCGCAAGAACGACTTCGTCCGCGCGGGCGAAACCATCGGCCGGGTGGGGAGCACCGGCAACACGACGGGGCCGCACCTGCATTATGAGATTCGTAAGGATCGGAAAGCCGTGGACCCGTCCGAGTATTTCGCTAAGTAGCGGCCGCGGAAAGTGGGGAAGGGCATGAAAGTAGCTCTTCTTGCTTGATGGGGTATTATGGAATCGGCATGCTGGTTGGAGGAAAATCCCTGCTGGTATGAATAATGCCCAGTACTGTGCTTGTTTCTTTGTGAATATGTGGAATAATGCGATAGGTGTAAATTCGTAGCTCGCGAATATCTTCTCGTGCCATCTCCGGAACGATTCTTCCTGTGTCACGTGAGCGAGTCAGCTGATCGATACGGTCCTTTATGTTTTGGACCACGCGACGAGCATATACTCTTGAATCACGGGATATATAATCATGGATTTGTTTGAGATCTTCCCGAGCGGAGTGCGTCCAATTGACTACCATGAATCGATTTCTTTCTGTAAATCCTCGCTCGTGACTATACTCCCATCACGGAGTTCTTCCATGCCTTTCTCCACTTTATCAATGACATAAAGGCGGTACATCATGTCTTCCAGGGAAGCATCGTCGGGTAGTTTGGAAATTGACTCAATTGCCTTTTGCTTGAGCGTCATGATATCAGATTACCTTCAATCAATCGGCGTTTCAAGCCAAATTTCCGGAAATATCGCGCTCGAAGGGAGTTCATCGACCTGGCGGCTACTAATACTCTTCCGTGTCTTTTAGTGGATTCCGCGGCCAATTTTCCCTCCACGCGCTAAATTCCGGCCTTCTCGATATCGATGATAACAACAGTGCGCCCGTGGTGCGCGCGTTGAAGCATGGCAATCGGAAAACTCAAGGAAGTCCTGGGGCGACGCATCGGCGAGACGCGCATGATCCCGGTTACCATCAAGATCGTCGCGGTCTTCTTTCTGATTATCCTGGTTTCCAATCTCACATCCAACTGGGTGAATTTGATCTTCAACCGGACCGAGCTGGTGGGACTCATGCGTCAGTTGCTGGTCAAGGATCTCCGGGACATCAATTCCTTCGCCAATAATCAACACGAAATCTATAAGTTCAACCAGGACCGGGACGGCTCCTTGAAGGCCCTGGAGAAGAAAGCTCTCTTCGAACTTAAAAATAAGAAAGCCGTCGTCCTGGCCGTTTCCCCGGCGGGCAAGATCCTGGTACAAGCTTCGCGTCTGGACAAGAAGTTCGAAACCTTCGAGGACGCGAAAGCCCTGAGCGAGATGCGGGGCGCGGGGGAGAAGGGCGAAGGCGAGGGTTTTATACGTCTGCGTTTCAACAATGAGCGCTACTTCGCCACGTTTAAATACAATGCCAAGTGGGACTTTTTTATTCTCCGGGGCGAGGAGGAGAACGAGTTCTATCAGCGGCAGCGCGACATCTTCGTCTACATCGTAATCATTGTCGGAGTGATTACCCTGGCCAGTGCTCTGGTGGGGATCTTCCTGTTGCGGCACATATTGCGATTCATCGGCGTCATTACGACGAGCATCATGGATATGATTCGCAATCAGAAACTGGAAATCATCAATCTCAAGGGCGCCTCCAGCGACGATATAACCTACCTGGGCATGGCCTTTAACTCCCTGTCGAGTACCATCGACAATCTGGTGAACATCTTCCAGAAGTTTACCAACCGCGATATCGTCGTCAAGGCCTACAAGGAACGCGAGGTTCGCCTGGAAGGCGTGAAGCAGGATCTGACGATTCTGTTTTCCGACATTAAATCATTCACGTTTATTACCGAGCAGTTGGGAACGGACATCATCAAGCTGCTCAATATGCACTATGACGCGTCCATTCGCGAAATTCAGGAGAAGGGCGGTATCGTCAGCGCCATCATCGGCGACGCGTTGCTGGCGATTTTCGGCGTCGAGGAAGACGGAATTTCCCACGGCAACAAATCCTACGAGGCGATTCTCGCGTCCTACAAGGTTCAGGACGTGGCGCGAAACCTGCGCAATGAAATGGCGCTCAAAAAGGAAATCCTGCAACAAAGCGGCAGCCTGTCTCCCGAGGACGAAAAGATCTATCAAGCGGTGTTGCTGGAAGTAGGCGTAGGACTGGACGGCGGCGAGGTGTTTTACGGCACCATCGGATCCTATGTTCGCATGACCAATACCGTCATCGGCGATAACGTCAACGCGGCTTCGCGGCTGGAAGGGCTTACCCGCGTGTATCGCGCGCCGGTGATTTGTTCCGAATACGTAAAGGACGACGTCGAAAAGAACATGTCCGAATCGCCCGTGCATTTCATCGAACTGGACACGGTGCAGGTCAAGGGCAAGACCACCGGACGCAAGGTCTACCTGCCCGTACCGAAGGAAAACTACACGCAACGAATTCAGCGCGAAGAGAAAATATTCTCCGAGGGCTTGCAACTCTATTATAAAGGCGATTGGCCGGCGGCCTATGAGAAATTCCGACGCTGCCATTTCAAATTCGCGCGCGTCTTTCGCGAAAGAACGAAGGGCGCCGCGGCCCCGGAAGGCTGGAACGGCATATGGGAAATGACAACGAAGTAACGCGACAACTCCTGGACAATAACGAGGAAGTCCCCGCGACGCCGGTCGCGGCTCCGGCGGCCGGCAAGAGTGCCTTTCTGGCCGTTGATATCGTCGATCACGATAGCCGCCCCGGTACCTATTCCCTGGAGGACGAGTACGCGGCGACGAAGTCCAGCCGTAATATTCTCTTCTATGTAGTCCTGGGCTTGTTCCTGTTACTCATGGGCGGCGGTGCCTGGGCTTTCACCTGGTATCTGGAAAACAAATCCAGCCGGAGCGATTTCAAGCTCTCCGAGTTTCAGGGACTGGATCTGAAAAAGCTGCTGGAGAGTGCCCGGGACGTGGCTAAAAAACTCTCCCTGGCTCAGGCGGATCTGGCCGGAATGAAGAAGCAGCGCGACGACGAGCTCAAGTTGATTCGCGACAACAGCGCCCGTCGCCGGGAGAACATTTTGAAATCGGGTGAATCCGACGCGGTAAAGAAGCGAAACCTGGCGGATGAAAACAAGAAAACCGCGGCAGCCCTGAAAGCCGCGGATGAGAAATACGCCCAGCGCATCGACGAGAAGGAAAAACAAATCGCCGCTTTGAAAATTCAAGTGGATCAAAACAACAAACGCGTCCGGGGCGGAGTCGAGCGAGCCCAGAGCGTCGTCAATAACTACCAGCGCCTGCATCAGATGCGCATGGACCGGCAGAAGCGTTATTATGAAAATCAAATCGCGCGCACCATTCTACGCTACAATCCCGTCTTCCGAGACTCGACCTTGCGCGGCCTGACTCGAAACGCTCCGAAAACACGACCGGAGACGCCGGGAGTGGCGGGGTATACCTCGGAGCTGGGCCGGGACGCCGGTTTCGCCAAAGGCGATTTGAAGCGGCTGAAGGGAGCCGTTGACAATCAGTTCGTGTTGCTGCGGCGATTGGACAAGGTGCCGTATCGCAACTCGGTGGATCCCGCTCTGCGGCGACTCAACGGCTATGGTCGCTCCATCGTCGGCGACTATGAAAAGATGCGCGCCGGCATGACGGCGTCTATTCGTCGCAAGAACGCCTCCCTGCGGGCTTATCGCTACGCCCTGGAATATTACGCCCGTATTCAGCCCGAGTCGGGCTACGTCCTGGACGGACGCACTTCGTCCCGCGTACGCGTACACCTCAAGGATGTTTTACGGGTAAAAGGCGGGGAAACGGCTCGGGTCTTTCGCGGCGATAATGAGTTCATCGCGCGTATTCAAATGGAAGCGGGCGGTCGCTACGCGAAGACCGTCCTGACCGCGCCGGGCAAGAGCATCCAGCCCTTTGACAAAATTCTGGTGGACTTCAAGGAATAAGGGACATGAAAAAAACCGCGCTACTACTGACGACGTTTTGTCTGGGGTTGAGCACCATCGCCCCGGCTTTCGCGGCGGACTGGAAAAAACTCGGCCTGGAGGTTCTGGAGGAGAAGAAGGAGGGCGACAAGTCCAGTTTGCGCCTCAAGGATTCCTCCGGACGCGAATTCGCGCTGACCTTTATCGGCGAGCCGGCCGGCAAGAAACTAAACGAAGTCGTGGGTCTCAAGAACAGAATCCTGGGCTGGAATTTCATCAAGGCGCGTAGTTTGCGCATACTTATCTCGGGCGATGCCCTGGACGCTCATCTTGTTCCGGCTACTTTCGCGTGCGGCAAGAAAGACGTGCTGCCTTTTCTACCGGGCGGCCTGATCTTGCGTCAAAGCGGTGATGCCCTGCAGTACAATTTTCGCCTGGTGGTCAAGAACGTCTTTGTTCGTATCAAGGGCGTCATGAGCATCGCCTCGGCGAAAACCTCCGCCGGCAAGAAAGGACCGGGAGACGAAATCTGCGGCAAGGCAACCGAGGCCCTGGCCAATCCGGCGGCCTACGCCCGCAAGCGGGACCCCGAATACATCCTGCGGAAGCTGGACGAATTGGAAGCGCGCCTGGAGAAACTCAAGCTGGAAAACGGGCGTTTGCGCGCCAGCCGGGATCGCCTGCGCTATGCCTTGATTACCCTGCACAATGCCGGATTCTTTTCCGGTCCCACGCCCCCGGACCCCCGCGTCGTAGAGCGCATCGTCGCTCTCAAGAAAGCCGAGCCGGCCCTGAAGCCGGATGGGATCCTGACGAAATTGCGCGCCGAGAAACTGGATGCATCGTCGAAAGTGGTGCGTCTTGTATTCGCCGTTTACTTCAACGAATTCGAGAAGTAGGGCGAATCCTTGCAACCGACTTTCGTTTTCAAATATAGAGGAAAATAATGAAAACTCCGGAATCGAATATTGCTTTTCGGTTTCGTAAGAAGAAAAGAGTAATTTACATTCAGAGGGGGCGACCGTAACTTCAGTCATGCGCCTGTTTTTTCCGGCCCTGCTTCTGATTTGCCTCGCCACTGCTTGCGGCAAGTCATGGTCGGGAAAAGCACTTCCTCCCGTTCAGGACGGTCGCCTGGACCTGCGGAACTGGGACTTCGCGAAAGACGGCCCGGTACGCCTGGACGGCCCCTGGGAATTTTACTGGAAGCGTTTTCTTGATTCCGAACAACTCAAGGGAGCCGGCGCGCCCAGGCCTGATGCCTTGTTGCGCATTCCCGGGACCTGGAAGAACTTCCAAAAAGACGGCCGGGAACTGGGCCCCTACGGATTCGCTACGTTTCGACTTCGAATATTGCACAATGGCCGCGTACCCCGCCTGGCTCTGAACGTCTCGGATATGTTTACTTCCTACGAGGTTGCCGTCAACGGACGCGTCGTCGGCGGACGGGGACGCATCGGTCGGACCGCCGCCGATGAGGTTCCGCGGGTCATGCCCGCCTGGAGTGATTTTCACGAAAGCTCCGGCGAGATGGAAGTCATTCTACGCATTGCCAACTTTCATCATTTTCGCGGGCGCATAAAGCACATGACCCTGGGCCCGGCCGAGGTCCTGCGTGAACAGCGCGAAAGACGCATCGCCTTTGAGATCTTCGTCGTCGGTACGCTGTTGATCATGGGCGTGTATCATCTCTTCTTGTGGATGCTGCGTACGGGAGACCGATCGCCCTTGTACTTCGGCATCTTTTGTTTGCTGGTAACGACTTATACCGCCTTGACCGGGATGCGATACTTCATGCATCTTTTTCCGGACGTGAGTTTTCACGTCTACTGGACGGTGAACTTCGCGGCGTTCACGGCCTGTCCGGCCGTGTTTCTCCTGTTCCTGGCTTCCATTTTCCCCCGGGAATCGCATCCCGCCCTGGAGCGCGTGGCCCTGGGAACGGCAATCGTGCTCATCGTGTTGATTGTGTTTTTGCCGACGCGCTGGGTCATCGGCCTGTTGCCGGCTTTCGCCGGGTATATCGCCCTGATGGGCATATACTATATTTACGTTCTCAGCCGGGCGATTATTCGCAAGCGCGAAGGCAGTCTTTTGTTCTTGATCGGTTGGCTGGTCTTCTTCATCGGCATCGCCAACGATCTGCTGTTCGTGCAGCAGATCATTGCCACGGGTTACTACGCCGGCTTCGGGCTGGTCTTCTTTATTTTCTTTCAAGCGGCCATGCTGTCCATGCGCTTCGCGCGCGCGTTTCGCACGGTGGAGAACCTTACCGAGGAATTGGAGGCCAACAACCAGGAGCTCCAGCGGGTGGACCGACTCAAGGATGAATTCCTGGCCAACACGTCCCACGAACTGCGCACGCCCTTGAACGGGATCATCGGCATCGCCGATTCCTTGCTGGAAGGCGCGGCGGGTCCCATGAATGAAAAGGCCATGCGCAGTCTGGGTTTAATCGTTACCAGTGGTTCGCGCCTGGCGGGACTGATTAACGACATTCTGGATTTCGAGAAGTTGCGCAATCACGACGTGCAACTGAATCGCCGTCCCGCGGATCTGGGGCAAATCGTGGACGTTGTTCTGGCCGTTTCCCATCCCCTGGTCGCCGGTAAGGACCTGGAACTGCGCAATGAACTGCCCGCCGATTTGCCCGCGGTACTGGGAGATGAAAATCGCCTGCAGCAAATTTTTCACAACCTGATCGGCAATGCCGTGAAGTTTACGCCGGCGGGCGAAGTGAAAGTCATGGGGGAAGTCGTCGGCGATAAAATCCGGGTGACGGTGGCCGACGACGGCATCGGTATTCCGCCCGAGAAGCAGGAAGAGATTTTCAAGTCCTTTCAACAAGCGGACGCTTCCACGGAGCGGGAATACGGCGGCACCGGTCTGGGTCTGTCCATCACGCGCCAGTTGATCGAACTGCACGGTGGGAGCATTCGCGTGGAGTCGGAGCCGGACCGGGGAGCGCGCTTTATCTTTGATTTGCCCGTCAGCGACGAAACAGCCGCGGACTTCGGGGCTTTGTCCAATCGCGCGCGACGCTGGAAGTTTCATAGTCCTCCCGAGGACTTGCCCGTGACGGAGGCGAACCAGGCAACGGACGGGCGTACGGTTCTGGTCGTGGATGACGAGTCGGTGAATCGCAGCGTGCTGGTGAATTTGCTGAGCTTGCGAAAGTACCAGGTGGTGGAAGCGGGCGACGGAGAGGAAGCCCTGCGCATCCTGGATGAAAAGCAACCGGACGCGGTCTTGCTGGACATCATGATGCCGCGCATGAACGGTTACGAGGTTTGCCGTCGCATTCGCGAAAAGCTGTCCGCCATGGAACTGCCCGTCATCTTTTTATCGGCGAAAAACCAGGTGGAGGATTTGCTGGCGGGCCTGGAAAGCGGCGGCAATGATTATTTGCCCAAACCCTTTTCCGCGCCGGAGCTCCTGGCGCGGGTTCGCACTCAGACGAATCTCAAGGAAAGTCACGCCGAGGCGTTGCGCCTGCGGGAGCAACTGGTTCATCATGAGAAACTTGCCGCCGTGGGTTCCATGGCGGCGGGTATCGTGCATGATTTCAAGAATCCGGTAAGCGTTATCAAGGGCTATGCCATGATGGCGGATGACGCGAGTGTTCAGCGAGACCTGAGAAGCGAATACCTGGGAATCGTGTCCGAGGAAGCCGATCGCCTGGCGGACATGGCTCAGGATATTCTGGATTATTCGCGGGGATCCTTCGAACTGGAAAAGACGGAAATGGATTCCGAGGAATTCGCGCTCATGGCCGAGCGTTTCTTGAAGCCCTACCTGGACGGAAAGGACATTAAATTTAAGGTCGATGTCGCGCGCCTGGATGTACTGCGCATGGACGAACGTCGTATGTTGCGGGTTCTGCGAAACATCACGGGCAACGCGGCCGACGCCATCTCCAACTCCGGCAGGCAAGGCAAGGGCGAATTCCACTTAAGGCTACGCAGTGAAAAGGACCGGGTGTTGCTGGAACTGCGCGATAACGGGCCCGGCATCGCCGAGGAAATTCGCGAAACGCTCTTCGAACCCTTCGTGACGCTGGGTAAGCCCCATGGAACCGGTCTGGGCCTGGCCATCACCCGGGGCATCGTCGAGGCTCATGGCGGAAGCATCCGTTTCGAGACCGGCGCGAAAGGTACCGTCTTTTTTATTGAACTGCCCGCCTGAGCCGGGGGCCTGGCGCGAGTCGCCTTCGGACCTTCATGGAATTTAATTGACGTATTTGTCATTTTTGTTTTACTGTTGGGGCGATTTATCGTGTCGGCGGCCCGGACTATGCGAAAAAATACAAGCATATCGCCATGAAAGCCCCGAGTTCAGGCTTGCATGCGAAATTTGAAAACAAGGGCGGCGGTGATCCTGATAGTTTCGACTATTCTGGTGATTTTTGCTTTTCTATTCTCCGATCCCGGCGGCGATTCGTGGACTCTCTTTCAACCTGAACGAAAGATTCTTCACGGTTTTGACGGCATCCGCATACAGGAATCCACCCGCGGTTTCGTTCTGGAGCGCGGCGCGGTCATCAAATCCGGCGCGAAGGTCTATTGTGATCTGGAGTTTCACGCTCGTGAGTTCGACTCCCGTATCATCATCAGTAAGAATGCCCGCGCGAAAATGGAGTTCGCTTCCCGCTTTCATGAGGGCCGAAACATTATTAAGGTTTGGTTAGGCGAAGGCGAATTTTATATTAAGTGGGATCTTCGTAAGGCGGACGCCATGATTTTCCAGGTGCTCGGTGCTCGCCTGACGGGCGCGGAACGGGGCGGTGCCTTCATCGCGGTGCGCCAATCGCAAGGGGAAGTCCATGCCCTGGACGGCAGCGTCATGCTTCGGCCCGCCCACCATGTACTGGATGGCCTGCTGGGCGATTTCGCCGGCAAAACCATGGGAGAGCTGGCGCTTCAAGTAAAACAACATGCAGTGACGCTCGCGGCCGGCAGCGGTATTTTTCTGCCGAAGATTGAAACCGGAGCGGCGCTTCGAAAGACGACTTCCCCCGGTCAACTGGTTCGAATAAAGAGCCCCGCCGAGCGTCGTCGCCTGGTGCGCGCCCTTGAGCGGAACCCCGAACCGGCGCGGACCGCCGCCGCTCAGGTCATGGAGAGAAAGAGTCGTTGGCCGGCAATCAGCGAACCTGATGGGAAGAGCACCCGTTCGCGCCTGAAGACCTGGAAGCAATTGTCTTTCTCCGATAAGGCCGCCGCGGGCAATGCCCCGATCCGAGCGAACGCCGGGAAAAAAGCCGCTTTCGTATTGGACGCGTTTTCCAATTGCGTGGGGCGTTCCCTGGAGACGCTGGTCCTGCGAAATCGCGGGAAGCATCGCGGAGTAATTTTATCCAATCAGGATTACTACTGGGTCTTCGATCTGGCGGGCCGGAGTCGTTACCCGCGCAACCTGGTGGACCGGGTGGAGTTTTGAACCGGAAGGCCTTGAAAGGAACCGGCCGGCGCGGTTTCGCGCGCCCCTGGGCGGCATTCGCCGTCATGTGTCTGTGCGGGACAAGCCTGGCCGCGGACGATGTGCAGCTTCATCATGGTAAGCAATATCGAAACGTTCGCACGGAGATTTCCAGGGACTTCATAACCATTCGCTTTCGCAACGGCGGCCGGCTGGTGGTTCCCAAACAGTCCGTGAAAACGCTGGTGAACAAACCCTTCAACTGGCGGCCCGTAAAAAAGAAGACTCCCCGGGTCGCCGCGGTGAAACCCCGGGTAGCCGCCGCGGATACGCGACCGAAACCCGCGCCGCCGGCGAAGGTCCAGCCGCGTAAATCGCCTGAACCAATCAAGAAAGAGGCGGACGATTTTAACCATTGCGCGTTCAAGAGTTTGGTGCTTCCCGGCTGGGGGCAGTACTCTTGCGGAAGCCCCTGGGCTGGACATGGAACGATTGCATCGCTCCTGCTGGGAGCGTCCTACATGGCGGCCCTGCAAGGAAGTCATGCCGCGCTTTCCGATGAAATGGGCGTGGTGTATATCACCGGCATGTCCTTACCCCGAAGGACGTTTCTGTTTACCGCGGGATTGTGGACCTACGCCCGCACCCTGGAGCTCAACGCCGCGCGGCGTCGCGCCCACGTGGAATATCGTTCCTTCTCAATCGGGATGGGCCTGCTCTACATTCTGCAAATTGCTCACGCCTATATGCTGTACGAAGCACCGTCCGCGAAAGAGCGTCCCTCCGGAGAAACTCGCATCAGTCTGGACGTCTTTCGCGGCGATACTCGCTTCTCGAACGACGGAAAGACCAATCGCGGTTTCCGAGCCGCCGTGAGGATGCGTTTTTGAAACGAGTTCGGCGCATATGGTTTTGTTTGATGCTGCTGGCCGGAGGCAATTGCAGTCTGGATTCCTACGTGGACGATTCGCTCTTGCTGAACGCCTTCGCGCTGATTAATGATTGGTGGGACTACGGTTGGGGCAGTCGCATTGAGTTGAATGTAAATCAAGAACAATCCTCGTCGAGCCTGCGGGATTTTCAATTAATGGTTTCGGTGAATTCGGATCGGCTGGATTACAATGCCTTGAAGCCGGACGGTTCGGATATACGTTTCGTGGATTCCGCGGGTAATGTGCTGGCATACGAAACGGAAGTCTTGAATCACGAAGGAAATTCCGTGTTCTGGGTACGCGTTCCCGAACTTACGCCGGGTGCCAACCGATTCTGGCTCTACTACCACAACTTTGATGCCGGGGCGAATCCGAACACCGAACGCATCTGGACGGACGATTATCTGGCGGTTTATCATTTGTCCGAAACCGGGGGGAATGGCAGCGTGCGCGGCGATGTCGCTCCGTCCGGAAACCATGGAAGTTTCGTGGACGCCAATGGGAACAGTTCCACGAGCTCCGGAGGCAAGATTGGCATCGCCGACGACTTCAACGGAGACGCGGACAAAATCGACGTGGGCGCGAGCACGACTTTTACGCTGAGTACTTTTACGATCACGGGCTGGTTTCGCTGTCTGGATAGTTCGCAGTTTCGCACGATTCTTTCGCGCAATGTCAGTATTACGCATCGTAATTTTTATATGGGTTTGTGGGAAAACGGTGAAGGCTTTCACCCCGACGGCGCGCTGGCTTTTCGTACGGGGGCCGGCTACGTCGACGTGGATCTGGCCACCACGCGCAACTATTGCGATTCCCAGTGGCACTTCTTCGCGGCCTACATGGATCAAGCCAATGGAGTGGCCGGCTTGATCGTGGATGCAGAGCCGGCCTTGACGACGAATTCCTTTACCGTGCCCTGGTCCGGGACGGCGCCGTTTATAATCGGGCATGACGATTTCAGCGTCGGCTCGAGATTCTTCGTCGGGGGGCTGGACGAAATTCGGGTTCAGAACATCGCTCGCGACGAAGCCTGGCTTCGTGCCCAGTATTTGAATCAGAATAATTCCTACATTGCCTACGGCGATCGGGAACTTCGACCTTGAACAAGCGTAGCGCTCTCGCGCGATTGCCCTTGAGCATGCGTCAGGCCATGACGCGCTTAACTTTCTCCATTACATCCACGGCCTGCAATTCCTTCATGCAGCGAAAGTGTCCCAGGGGACAGACCTTCGCGCCGTGAGTGCCGCAGGGGCGACAGTCCAGATCGAGTTTTTCCGCCACGATGGAGCGTGGGGCGATGGGCGCGTAACCCAGCGCGGGCACGGTGGGCCCGAAAATCGCCGTAACCGGAATGCCGGCCGCGCAGGCGAAATGTACGGGGGCCGAGTCATTGGAAACCAGCAGGCGCGAACGAGTCATGAGGGAATACAGACCCAGCAGGCTGGTCTTACCGCAAATATTCAGGACTCGATCCCGAATCCAGGCCGGATGTAATTCGTTCACGTATTGCACGACCTGCTCGGCCACGGGCGAATCCGCGGGCGAACCCACCAGCAGGACGGGTACTTTGTAGGTTTCCACGAGAATGCCGGCCAGTTCCGCGAAACGCCAGGGCGTCCAGCGCTTGGTGGGCCAGATGGAGGACGGCGCCATTAATATGGGCGCGACCGGTTGGAAAAGATCGTTTATGATTTCCGCGGCTTCGCGGCTTGAATCCTCGGTTTCATGGAGGCGCAATTGCTCGGATGGTTCGAAGGGCAGGGGACCCAGGGCATCGTCCAGGAAACGCAAGAGGCGACGAATTTCCGGTTCGTCCATGGGACGTTCCAGGAGGTGATTGTAGGCGCGCCGAGCCATGCCCGCGGTGGAGTAACCGTAACGAGTGGGAATGCCGCTGAACCAGGCCAGAAAGGAAGTGCGATGCGACTGATGCGGCGAAAGCAGCAAGTCGAACTTGCGCGCGCGAATTTCGCGGCTCATGCGCCACATGCCCAGCGGGCTCTTGTGCGATTTCTTTTTGTCCAGAACCATGACCTGGTCCACGTCCGGACTGGAGCGCAACAGGGCCGCCGCTCCGGGATTGACCATCACGGTAATCTTCGCCTCGGGCTGAAGCTTGCGAAGAGCCGCGATCATGGGCGTCGTCAATACGACGTCCCCGATGAAGGCCGTCTGGATCAAAAGTATGTTCTTGAATTGCTTTGAATCGTCCGCCATGGTTTCCGGGTCAGGATCCCCCCGCCGGACGAGAGATCCATAACAATTTCACCTGGGTGTGCTCGGTCCGTTGAATCCCCTTGACGG
>CAZGYS010000123.1:0-12852 GCA_964530305.1 uncultured Leptospiraceae bacterium | reverse complement strand
TCGTGTCCGGTCCGCCCAGGGCGATTTCGCGAATCTCCGGGGCTTCCAGGGCGGTTACGCTTCGTTCGTAAACTTTCAAGTAGGCCAGGTAATTGCCGTCCGTCGTAGGTAACGCCACTCCGGGCAAGTCCGGTTGCGCGGAGAGGTTAAACTCTTTCGCGTTGTTCACCAGGTGGCCGTCGACGTAAAATCGTCCGGAGGAAACGGTAAGATCCAGGGAGTCCCCCGTGGGCGCGATTTGAAAGCCCCCTTCGTTTTCCGGCGCTCCCACCGGCCCCAGCGAATCCACGGTAAGGATGCGCGTGCGATTGTTGTGAATGTCGACCTGCTCATTCCAGTCGGCGTCGAGATCCACGCGACCTTGTTGGCGACGTACGGATGAATAATTTTTATCGGCTCGGAATGTATTTTTCGAAATATCGGTCTTCATTTTTCAATCCCCTGGAAATAGTTCAATTTCGCGCGCGAAATGCGAATGGCGAAATCACTCGTAATAATTTGCTTCGCCTGTTATGCGATATTCTCAAGCGCCTGTAAAATCATTTATTCAGGCGGAGGCGATTAAAGGAGGAAGATACTGAATCGTGTTGAAGAATGTGAAAACGGGCGCGAAAGCGAAGTGCCTTCGCGCCCGAAGGCGTGTTAAGTTTGTTTTAGCTCTTTGATCGCTTCGATTAGTACGGCTACGAGTTTGCCGTACTCGACCGACTTGTAACCGTTTCTGTCCGTGGTGACGACTTCCGGCAGTACGTCTTCGACTTCCTGCGCGATGAGTCCTACCTGTGGTCCGTGGGGAGGCGAAATGCCGCCCGCTCCCGCGTTGTCCCATTCGAAACGCACGCCGCGAAGGCGGTCGACGATGTCGAGCGCGCCGCTCATCTCGGAAACATTCTTTTTGCGTCGCGCATCGCTGGTTTGTGTGAGGGTGACGCATTGAACGGTTCCGTTGACGTCGAGTTCATGGGAAGGATCGGACGTGCCTATGCCGACCCGGCCGCCGGTATAGGCGATGCCTCCGGGAACGTTCAGCCACGCCTGATTGCCGGTCTGCTTGACCTTCATGATCCAGACCACGGACATATTGACGGGGCGGGTTTCGTCCGCGGTGCGAGGAGTTCCATTCGTCCCGTCGTCCATGGGGATACCGGCTATTACTCCCCCGTCTTGATGAGTCGTTCCCGGCGGAAGCGTGCTGGTTCCCCCGGTAAAAGATACTTGGACCGGCGTGATAAGATTGTTATGGTAATGACCCTGAAACGCATCCGTCTGCAATGACCCGGACGTACCGCCGCCGCGAAGAAAGCGTGCATCGCCGTTGAGATCGGGAATGATTTCGCCATGGTAAGGCGAATCCTCGTCGTTCAACGTTTGCCCATTACACTCGACCCAGCCCTCCGGAATCGCCGGCGTGCCGGTTAAGGATTTGTGCCAGGCGATGATGGTTCCCACCGGGGTGGAATCGCCGCCGCCCTGCGAAGCAGTTGTCTGTAGACTGCCGTCGGGAAACATAATTCCATCGACGCCTGCCGTTCCGGCGATGTGCAATCGCGCCAGCGGATCGTCGGTACCTATGCCGATGTTGCCCGTCAAATTCTGCGCGAAAAGTATCGGCGAGCCACTGACGGGATTGGGTTCCTCGGGGCCGACGACTAGTGCCGGCGGTGTCGCGTCCGCGCGACGAACGATGTCGCTGCCGGGCTTAATGGTCGGATCCGCGCCCGGGGCATGCAGCTCCGCGATTTCAGCGGAAGTGAGGGCGCGATTGTGGATTCGAGCCTCGTCGATAGTCCCGCGAAAGAAGCCGCGCAGGGTGGAGCCGTCGCTGGATTCATTGAAGCAACCAATGAAGGCCGGCAGCGTGGTCTGACTCAAGTCGAAACTGCCCGGGTTTTCCACGGAATCCAGCATCCCGTCTATGTAAAAGGAAATGTTTCCGCCGGCTTTGTCATAAGTCGCGGCTACATGGTGCCATTGATTATATTCGACGGCGCCGATTGAATCGATGTGATGAACGGTGCCGCCGGATTCCTTCAGGGCTAGAGTCAGTTTGCGACCGGCGCTGTGATTAACATAGACGCGATACGAAGCATTCGTAGTCGTAAGCCACTTAGAAATGATGCATCCTTCCTGTGCCGACTGGCTCCCCGTACCGGGACCTTCGCAGAATATCCAGGCGGAAAGACTAATGGACGAGGCGATGCTCAAGCTGTCGGAATGACCGAGCCTGATACGATCATCGACGCCGTCGAAAACCAGGGCCCTATCGGCATTGCCGTTTCGGTCCACGCTCCAGGCCGGGCCGACAATGTTGCCGCCGTTGGCGTTGCCGGAATAATCCGTTACCGTGCCGCCGGAGCCTTCGTCGAAAGTATAGGCCGCCGTCACGTCGGCTATTTCTCGCACGAAGGTAGCCGCCGCGGACGATTGGGAAGTCGCGTCGCTCTTGCCGTACTGCATGAATACGATGCGATTCGCGCCGGCGGAAATCAAGGGTACGCGTACCCAGATCTCCGTGGCGCCGGTGTTGATACCGGACTCAATGTAGTGGGGTAGAACTGTTTTACCGTCTTCATCGACGAAGAGTAAATCGCCGCCGTCGAAGCGCAGTTTACCCGCGGTCACCAGGGATTGAGTGTCTACGGATAGGAGCACCTGGTAGTCCACGAGATCTTCGGTGTCCGTATTGTTCAACGTGATGGGCGTTCGGTAGAGGCGACCCTGTACTCCCTGAAGTGTAGTTTGCGCGTCGATACGCAGGGGCGCCTCAGTCGACGTCTCGGCGGAAATATGCAGTTTCGCGTCGGCGGTCTCAACGCCGATACCGACCTTGCCGTCGTCGAAGTAGATGTCCTCGCCGCTTTCGCGCCAGAGGCCGCGGTCCCTGTCCGTTTCGCGGACTTTCATGATCCAGACAACGGACATGTTGACCGGGTGGGTTTCGCTGTTGGTTCGAGGCGTGCCGTTTGTTCCGTCCGTGAGTGGATCGCGGACGCCTTCCGTCGTATTCTGATTCGGATGCGTGGGTCCGTTGGCAAATCCCACGCCGGTAGCGAAGTCTATGGAGATGCCCTGATCCCTCGCGGGTTCATGCCAGTGTCCCTGAAACTCATCATCCTCAAAGTCGCCCGACTGCGTATCGCCGCGAAGAAACGAACCCTTCGTATTCCAGCTCTCTTTGGGATTGTTCAGATCCGGTATGACCTGGCCGTGATAGGGCGATGCCGGATCATCCAGGGTTTGCCCGTCGCATTGAACCCAACCGTCCGGTATCGTCGGCGTGTTTTCGAAGGACTTGTGCCAGGCCATGATGGTGCCCACGGGAACCTGGTTGCCGGAACCACCCGTTCGATAAGAATCGCCTCCACCCGCGAGAGCCGTGACGTTTCCGAAGCCGTCCTTGAAATAAAGAGATCCAACGCGCTCGGGGGTAATGCCGGCGCCGTTGTGGATTGTGCCGTGCAGGTTGTTTCCGGATGCATCGTCCAGTTGTCCCGGCGTCGCGCTTTCCGACATGGGATAGAAGGCCAGCAAGGACGACGCGAAAGCGGTCGGCACGTCGCTGCCGCGTCCGCCATTGTGCAATGCGGCGATTTCATCGGCGGAGAGGGCGCGACTCCACAGACCAAGATCGTCCATGTCGCCGTTGAAGTAATACTCAGTCCCGGGGGCCACCGTCCAGGTGCCCACGCGCCAGACGGAATTCCAGGTCATGACCTCGGCCACGGAAGGATTGTTGTCCGGTTCGTCCGTCATGAAGCGGCCGTCCAGGTAGACGCGAACTTTATCGCCGACGCGCGTCATGGCCATGTGATGCCATTCGCCGATGAGGTTTCCGGCGTGCACGCGAAAGTTCGAGTCGGGCGCCGTCGGCCAGTCCACGAAGTGTTCCAGCAAGGTCAGGCCTTTCTCATCATTGTGGAGAATGAAGCCGGGGGCTTGCGTGTCCAGGGAACCGTCGCCGCGAAGGTCCAGAATAAAAGACTGGCCGCTGGGGCCCGAAGTGTTGGGCTTTCGGAGGCGTGTCCAGACGGCGATTGTAAAATCGCCGATGGGGGCGGTGCTCAGGCCCGGCATCGAAACGTACTGATCCGTTCCGTTTAAACTTAAGTGCGAAAGATCATTTTCGCGGACGTAGATTTTTCCGAAGTCCTCGGTGGTATCCGGCTCGAGGACTTTTTCTTCCAGCGAAATCGCCCCGCCGACGTTTAGCTGTTCGTCGGAGGCGGCCGTGCCTACGCTGACCTTACCTTCATCGTAGCGAATGCCGTCGGTGTTCGGCGTCCACAGGCCGGACTGACCGTCGACCTGCTTAACTTTCATGATCCAGACCACGGACATGTTGATGGGACGGGTTTCATCCGCGGTGCGAGGCGGACCGTTCACGCCGTCGTCGATTGGGTCGAGAATGTTCGGGTGATTGAATCTCGTGCTGAATGGATTGGTCGATAGCGTAGCGCCGGGTATTTGTTCAAAACCGTACAAAAGATCGGAAGTCGCATGGCGATGGCCCTGAAAGGCATCTTCCTGCAGGGTTCCCGAAGTCGTGCCGCCGCGCAGAAAGCGGGCGTCGCCGTTGAGGTTCGGAATGACCTGGCCGTCGAAGGGCGAATCGGAATCGCTCAGAACCTGACCATTACATTCAACCCAGCCTTCCGGTATGGCCGGAGTTCCGCTCAGGTTTTTGTGCCAGGCGATGATCGTTCCCAGTGGCGTCGAATCGCCTCCACCGCCGGGTCCGCCCGCGGTAGTTTGTAGGGTGCCGTCCGGAAACATGATGCCGTCGACGCCCGCTTCGCCCGCGATGTGTAGTTTCGCGCCGGGTTCGTCCGTGCCGATGCCGATGTTGCCCGTCAGGTTTTGCGCGAAGAGCACCGGCGACCCGCTGACGGGATTGGGCTCCTCCGCTTCCATGGTAATCGTGGGAGGTACCGGTAACAGACGATGAACCAGCTCTTTCCCCGGCATGGCCGGCGAAAAAGTACTGTCGTTGGCATAAAGATCCGCGACTTCCTGATCCGTAAGTGCCCGATCATAGAGGCGAATGACGTCGATTTCGCCCGTGAAAAATTCGGATGGCCGGTCCGGGCGAACGCCGACATGAAAGCGGCGAGGAGTTACGTCGCTGATGGGGGAAGGATTGCCGGAAAGAGTTATGGCGCCTTGCTCGCGTACGCCGTTTATATACAGGCGATATTCGGAAGCATCCGCGGGTCCGTCGATGATACCCACGACGTGAGACCACTGACCGGCCGGAGTGGGCGAAGTGCTTGCGCGCGCGGCGAATTGACCGCCGGCGTTGCTAATGGCGATGCCGGCTTCCGCGAATCCCCCGAAGAGGGCGAACTCGTCGATCACGGTGCCGGTTTGCAGGGTGGCAATCGTGCCGCCGAAGCCCGCGGTGGGCTTAATCCAGGCGCTGATGGTGCCGCTGTTGGAGAAACCCCAGGTCTTCGCCGTAAGGCCGTCGACGCCCGCGTTACTCGTTACCGAGATGCCGTCGCCGCGATAGCCGGGAGCCCTTGCGCCGGCAACATTGCCGTCATATCCGTTCCCGGACGCATCCACGGCGGTATTGCCCGAACTTTCGTCCAGATTCCAGGCCACGGCCGTGCCGTCGACGATGCGCAGGAAGGTGGCGTCGGCGGAAGCAATATCGGTTGCGTCGCTCTTGCCGTACTGGATGAAAACCCGACGCGTTTCGCCCGCCGGGATGCTCGGCACGCGAACCCAGACTTTCGTCGAGACGGTATTCATGTCGCGCTCGATAAAGTGCGGTAGTAAGGTCTTACCGTCCTCGTCCGTGAAGAGGATGTCGGCTCCGTCGAAGCGCATTTTGCCGGACGTAACCAGCGTGGCGGTATCCAGGGTCAAGGGCACTTGCTGATCGATCAGGTCGTTGGTATCCGTATTCTCCAGGCTGATAGGCGCGCGATACAATCGCCCCTGGACGCCTTGCAACGTGACCTGAGCATCTATGCGAAAGGGAGCCTCCTCAAGATCATTGGAGGAAACATGCAGCTTCGTGTTCGCCGTTTCAACGCCGACGCCGACTTTGCCGTCGTCGAAGTAAATATCCTGACCGCTTTCGCGCCATAATCCGCGATCCCGATCCGTTTCGCGGACTTTCATGATCCACACGACGGACATGTTCGCGGGGCGAGTCTCATCGCCTGTTCGCGGCGAACCATAAGAGGTCGGAACGGGCGGATTTACGGGCGTGGAGGTAATATCCTGAGCTACTCGGGTCGAACCGTCTGCTCCGCCGGCTCCATTGCGATTAATGGGGAACTCTCCTTGGAATGTCCCCGCGTGAGGGTACACTCCGTGGATGTGTTTTTGCATCTGATCGGTCTGAAAATCGCCGGAGGTGGTGCCGCCGCGAAGAAACGAGCCATTGCTGTTCCAGCCGTTTTGCGGGTCGTTTAGATTTGGAATCGTCTGTCCGTGATAGGGCGATGCGGGATCATCCAGAGGTTGTCCGTCGCATTCCACCCAGCCGTCCGGAATCGCCGGAGTATTGGTAAAGGACTTGTGCCAGGCCATAATGGTCCCCAGGGGAACCTGATTGCCTGAACCGCCGGTTCGATACGAATCGCCGCCGCCCGCCAGCGCGGTAACATTTCCGAAACCGTCCTTAAAGTACAGCGTGCCGACGCGCTCGGACGTGATTTGCGCGCCGTTTTGAATGGTGCCGTGCAGGTTGCCGCCGGAGAGGTCTTCGAGTTGACCGGGCGTCGCGCTCTGGGACATGGGATAGAATGCAATGAGGGACGAAGCGAAACCGGTGGTCACATCGCTGCCGCGTCCGCCATTGTGCAGCGCGGCGATTTCGTCTTCACTGAGCGCGCGCGTCCATATCCCGAAATCGTCGAGTTTCCCGGGGAAGGTCCGATGGACCGAACTCGGCGTACTCGAGCGGGATGCGATTCGCCAGGGGACATTCCAATCATAGGTGTCCGCCTGAGGCGTGCCGCCCTCGTCCGGATTCGCGCTCAACAGGCGCCCGTCCAGATACAGGCCGAGGTTTGCCCCCTGGCGGGTTATGGCGACGTGATGCCACACGCCGGTTGGGTTTTCGATCTTCTGGCGAAAATGATTTCCGCCTGAATTGTAGCCGGTTGCCATAACCAGGTTAAACTCGCCGTTTCCGCGTGCTTCGATAGCGCTTTCCACGGACGGCCCTTCAACGCCTTCCCGGCGTGTATCGAACAGAAAGGAATGATCGCCCACGGCGCGCAAGGCGTCCTCGTATTTAAACCACAATGCAATGGTATAGTCGCCGACTGCTGAATTGCCCAGCGGCGGCATGGAAACATACTGGTTGACTCCGTCCAGGTTCAAAGTCGAAAGGTCATTTTCGCGTACGTAAATTTTGCCGAAGTCGTCGCTGGTCTCGGGCTCCAGAACTTTCTCTTCCAGTGAAATGGCTCCGGTAACGGTGAGCTGTTCGTCGGTCTTGTTCGTGCCGACGCTGACCTTGCCGGCGCTGTAGTGAATGCCTTCGCTATTGGGCGTCCAGAGGCCGGGCTTGCCCGTCTCCTTAACTTTCATGATCCAGACGACGGACATGTTCGTCGGACGGGTTTCAGAACCCTGTCGTATGGGGCCCTGTGTGCCGTCTACGGGATCACCGGTCACCGTGCCGGCTCCGGCGCCGTTATAAGAGGTGCCGCCGCCGGCGGCCATGGAATGCACTCCCGAGGGTGTGGGGTGCAAGAACGCTTCATGGATTCCTTCCGGCACGCGAAAATGTCGGTGACCCTGGAATTGGTCGTCCTGCATCGTCCCGGACGAATCGCCGCCGCGAAGAAAACGCCCTTCGCCGTTTAAGTTAGGGATCACGAGACCGTCATAAGGCGAATCGGGATCGTCGAGGACCTGACCGTTGCACTCTACCCAGCCTTCCGGCACCTCGGGCGCGCCCGCGAAATCGCGATGCCAGGCCATGATGGTTCCCAGAGCCAGGGGATCGCCTCCTCCGCCTCCCGCGCCGCCGGCGGTGGTTTGAATCGTGCCGTCGGGAAACTGAATACCGCCCTGGAGCGTGTGGATGATGCCGTCTACCGCCAGCTTCTGATCCGGATTGTCGGTGCCGATGCCCACGTTGCCGCTGGTTTCCTGCGCGAAGATGATCGGCGTGTCCGACAACGGGTTGGCCTCTTCGGCGCCGGCGGTGACCGAAGGTTCGATGGTCGCGGGAGCGCGGCGGATCAATTCCACGCCGGGGAGCGCGGGCGAAAGATAGCCGTAGCCCTGAGCCATGGCGGCAATCTCGGCTTCGCTCAAGGCCGCGCTGTATACGCGAACTTCGTCGAGCAGGGCGTGATAGTAATTTTGATTGGCGATTGTACGGCGTCCCATGATCAGAACGCGATCGGCCGTATCCTGAATGGGGCCGGGCGAACCGGTAACGGAATAGGTCGTCGCTTCCGGTACGCCGTTGATGTAAAGGCGCATGTCGGATTGGGTAATGCCGCCGTCGAGCACGCCTACAACGTGAATCCATTGCCCGGTATTCACGGGAGTAGTGCCGCTCAACAAATTATAGTTACTCGGCGAGGGGTGATTGTACAGGGCGATGCGTCCGGCGCTCAACGCGAGCATGAGTTCGTTGGTGGCGTTGTTCGCGGAGACGGCCACGATTCCATCGGCGATTTCCGAGTGAGCCCCGCTAACGTTAATCCAGGCACTGATGGTTGCCGTCGTGGAAAAGCCCCAGCTTCGCGGAGGCGTAACGGCATTGCTGTCGCCGCCTGTTCCGGCGAAATTTAAACCGCTTCCGAAACGGCCCGCGGTCCAGGCCGGAGGAACCGCGCCGGACAGCGTCGCGTCGACTCCATTGGGAGACAAATCCGTCAGGTTCGTACCTACACCTTCGTCCAGATGGTAGGCAGCTTCCACATTGGGAATCATGGCCTCGAAAACGGCCGCGGCCGAGGACTGGGAAGCGACGCCGGCGTTTCCATACAGCATGTTGATGTTGACGGTTGCGCCCGCGGCGATTTGCGGGAGGCGAATCCAGATACGCGTCGCCGCGGTGTTTATGTCCGCTTCAATCCAAAAGGGAAGCGAATGACCCCCTTCGTCCTCGAAAAGAATATCGGCGCCGTCCGCTTGCATGCGGCCCGCGGCGATGGGCGTGGCCGTATCCACGGTGATGAGTAACTGGTAATCGTTCAGCGTCGTCGCGCCCGAGTTCGTGTGGTCCAGATTCAAGGGCAATCGATACAACCGCGGCGAACCACCGGTCGACGGACCGTCTACGCGTAGAGGCGATTTCGTCGGATCGGTCGCGTTGATGTGAACGGGACCTTCGATTTCGAGCGCGCCGGAGGTGTGATTCGATTGGAGCGTTCCGTGAATAATGACGCGATCAATGTCGTCGTCGCCCAGGAGCACGTCACCGGCCTGCTGCTGAGCGTCGCGGGCGATGACGTCGCCGCGAATGGTCATGTTGCCGGTAACTTCCAGATCGGCGTTCACCGTAAGGTTGCCGGTCATGGTATCGCCCGAGCGATTGACCTTATTGTCGGCCAGCGCGTCCAGTGCTTCCTGAACATTGGTCGTGCCGGCAATGGACGAATCGCTGGAAACAGGCGTGTATTGAATACCGGATGCGACGCCGCTGCCCGCGCCGAAGACGACATAGAGCGGCGTTTCAACGTCGGCTTCGTCCAGAAGCACGGCGTGTACGCTCTGACCCGCGTTTGCGTCCATTAGGGTCCAGTATACGCGGGCAATGCCTTCGCTGTCGGCTTTAATGTCGAGCGTGGTGCCCGAGGTGCCTCCGGGCGCGTCTTCGATAGTGCCCGTGCCGCCGGACACCGTGAAGCGTACTTTCGCGTCGGCCACGGGCGTGGCTCCCCTGGTGACGCGCACTTCCAGCGGCCGCTCCAGGGTTTCGCCGGGAACGGAAAGTTGCCCGTCGCCGCCGACATAGGTCAGTTCTTCGTTGGTGAGGCCGGGAAAGATTTCGCGGGCATCAGCGATGACCGACCAGGCGCCGGCCGTTAAGTTAAGAAAGGCCAGGCGCGCGTAATGGAAAATCGTTCCATGGGGTTCATGTTCTAAATTGCCGTTGTTATCGCACGCCCATTCAATATTATTGTTGTCCGCGCGAGCGGGAAACATCCAGTAGTCGCCGGTTCGATACTCCTTACCCGAGGCCAGATCGTCGAACTTGACTTCAATACCGTTTTCCAGGGTAATCCAGACTTCGCCGCCGGCGCCGTCCGGAACCGCGGGCGCGGCCGAGGCACCGATGAAATCCCAGCGCCGAACCTTGCGCGTGCCGCGCGAAAACTCATTGATATCCAGCGTACCGGACGACCCGGGGAAGTGACGAATGTTGTCCGGATTAATGGTAATGCGACGGCCTTCAACGCGGATGATCTGGGCTAAAGTTCCGGGGGTGCCTTCCAGTTCCATGCCGTCATCGCTGATTTCCACCCATTGACCGGGCGCGAAATTCAGAACATTGTCGTTCCCGATGCTTCGTAGAGTCAGGGTGTCGGCCTCAAGTTCGAGCCATTCCGTGACCAGGGTTCCATTGTCCCGGGACCATTTGTAGGTTGCCGAGCCCGCCGGGCCGCCGTCGTGGATTTCGACGCGATACATGACATTGTCGAGGCCGGTATAACCGCCGCGGGTTCCCACGGCACAGGGATCGGAAGCGCCGTCCGCCTGCGTTCGCGCCGACATGCGACCGGGATTGCGCGATATGATCGCATTCCATTCGGGCGGAACGGTTCGGGAATCGATTTCGCTCGCGGTAATGGGGGCAACGTGCACCTGACGAATCACCTGAGTTCGCGTCGTCGTGTCCGGTCCGCCCAGGGCGATTTCGCGAATCTCCGGGGCTTCCAGGGCGGTGACGCCGCGCTCATATACCTTCAGGTAAGCGAGATAGTCGCCGTCGGTGGTCGGCAAAGTTACGCCCGGCAGATCGGGTTGAGACGTTAAGTTAAAATTTGCGCTATTGTTGATTAGCAGGCCATTTACGTAGAAACGGCCGGACGAAACGGTCAGGTCGGCGGCATCACCGGTCGGCGTCAGCAGAAAACCGCCCTCATGAGCCGGCGCTCCAACCGGTCCCAGGGAATCCACCGTCAACAGTCGACTGCGATTATTTTGAATATCAACCTGTTCGTTCCAGTCGGCGTCGAGATCCACGCGGCCCTGCTGGCGGCGAACAGAGGAATAGTTGTTGGAAGAGTGAAATGTATTTCTTGAAATATCCGTTTTCATCCTGAATGCTCCGGTAGCGCGCGAATGTAAATCGCGAAGGCGCGCTTAATATTTTACCGGGTCGGATGGTAAGGATGCTAAAGAATGCGTAAAATCATTTGTGATTGGATTAAAGTTAAAAAATATAAGTATGTGAATGCGTAAAATGCTGAACGCCGCGCGCCCGGGGACGCGCGGCGTTTGCGTTTCAGAGTTTGCCTTTCAGCTCTTTGACGGCCTCAATCAGCACGGCTACAATCTTGCCGTACTCGATGGCCTTGTAACCGTCTTGTCCCGTGCTTACCACCTCAGGCATGATCGCTTCGACTTCCTGGGCAATGAGACCCATTTGCGCTTCGCCCGTCGGCGCTAGCTTCGTCGCCGTATCCGGGTGCCATTTGAAGCGGACTCCGCGCAGCTTTTCGACGAGGTCGAGGGCGCCGCCCAGGGTTTCTACGTCGGTTTTCTTACGCACGTCGCTGGTTTGCAGCAGGTTCACGGTTTGAATGGTGCCGTTTACGTCCAGCTCATAGGCGGGTGTCGTCGTGCCGATGCCGATGCGATTGCCCATGAATGCAAGGCCGCTCGATACCGTTTCCCAGGCACCATTGCCGGAATGTTTGATCTTCATGATCCAGACGACGGACATGTTCACCGGGCGTGTTTCGCTATCCGTGCGCGGCGTGCCGTTGGAACCGTCGGAAACAGGATCCGTGATGGAGTATCCGTTCACGGGACCTTCCGCGCCCGCGTTGGCGACCGCGGGGATGGTATTGGTGATGGGTAGCGAACCCGTATTATGCGCGAAACTGTAGTCGTGGTGATGCCCCTGGAGCGCGTCGTCCTGTCCCGTTCCGGAAGTTAACCCGCCGCGCAGGAACATGGACTTCTTGTCCGTTATATCGGGACTGTCCGCGCCCGCCGGATCGCCGTTCAGGTTGGGTATCGTTTCGCCGTCATAGGGCGATTCGACGTCATTCAGCACCTGTCCATTACACTCGACCCAGCCGAGCGGCATGGCGGGCGTTCCCGTCAGCGATTTGTGCCAGGCCATGATCGTGCCGATGGGGACTTCGCGTCCGCTTTCGCCCACGCTCAAGGGGAATCCGCGATTGCCGCCCAGCAAGGAAGTCGAGCCGCGACCGTCCTTGTAATACAGGCTGCCGGCGTTTTCGTTCGCGAATGCCGTGTTTGCCTGGAGCGTGCCGTGCAAGCCGTTTCCGGAGTTGTCGTTAATCGTCGTCCCGGAATCGCTTGCGTTCACGGGCCAATAACCAATCAACTCCGCGCCATAGCGCTCGGTCAGATCGATTTCGCGTCCGCCGGCGTGGACCGCGGCGATTTCGCTGGCGGATAGCCCGCGCGTCCATATTGCGGCCTGACTGAGCGAGCCTTTGAACCAGTCGGGATGACCGGGCCCGGCGTCCGCGGCCGTTCCCAGGCGACCGGCCTGCGTAAAGTTAACGGGGCTGCCGTCGGGCGCCGCATTGTCGCTCGGATTGTCTGAAATCAGGATGCCGTCCAGGTAGGCGCGCAGGACGGAACCTTCGCGTACGAGGACCGTGTGATGCCATTCGCCGACCAGGTCTCCGGCGCTTACGCGAAAACGGGGGCCTTGAACGGCAT
>CAZGYS010000122.1:0-12854 GCA_964530305.1 uncultured Leptospiraceae bacterium | reverse complement strand
CCCTCCGGCGCAGGGCTCACCCTCACGGACGCCCAGCACGTGGTGGACGAGTGGATTGCGGCCAATGGCGGCTACTACAGCGAACTGACCAACCTGGCGCGCCTGACCGAGGAAACCGGGGAGCTGGCTCGCATCATCGCGCGCGTGAACGGCGGACTCAAGGCCAAGGCCGGGGACGATGTTTCGCCGGAGGCACTGGCGTCGGAAATGGGCGATATTCTCTTCGTGCTCATCTGCCTGGCCAATCAAATGGACGTGAGCCTGACCGATGCCTTGCGTGGCGTGCTGGAGAAGTATCGCATCCGGGACGCGAATCGGCATGGGCCCGCCTGAAATAATCCACGGGCCGGTACCGGGTCGGCTCAAAATCTTCTGGACGAACCCATGGCCGGCGCCCGTAATAAAGAATGCGCATCAAAAGATTTATTCTAACGACCATCACGATCCTGCTCTTGCTGCCGGCCATGCAGGCTAATTCCATCAGCCCGCGCATGGCGTGCGAAGGTAAAAAGAAGGGGGACCCGTGCAATCAAGGCTACGGCTGCTCGTCCAGCAGCAAGTGCGTGGCAAGCCCCACTCTGCACCCGGACGACAAAAAAGCCGGCAAAACCGAAAGTCTGGAATGCTCCAAATAAGCACTCTTTAGTTCATTCGCTTAAACTTGCACCCCGCGGACCTCAAGGCCCTGATGATCACCCTGATCGTCGAGGCCTGCGCCATGGCGATTTTCGCCTGGCCGGGTCGTGACCGGGTGCTCGCCCGCGAAAACGGTTTATCACGCCCGGTTTTCGCGGCCGCCGCGGGCGGATTCGCGTTGGCCCTGAACGCGGCCAGCCATCCTTTTTTCGTTTTCTGGTTTCCGCATTTCCATCGCGCCCTGGGGACCAACCTCATGGAATCCGTCCTCGCCGCGGAAGCGCTCATAGTCTTCGGAGAAGGGCTGGTCTATTTCGCGGCGATGTGCCTTGTGCCCGGACATCGCTCCGCGACTCGCCTGGCGATTGTCGGGCTGATAATCGCCTTTGTTCTCAACGTGCTGTCCTACGGCGTGGGCGCGATGTATTTCAGCATGTAAAGCGCGGTAAAGCTCTTTGTTCGCGGGGCGATTCGCGCTTGACCAGGATTCGCGTGACCTGCTCTTAAATCACGGAGACCGACCATGATACTTGAAACCGCGATTCTAGACGTAATCCCTGAAAAGACAAAGGAATTCGAAACCGCGTTCGGCGAAGCTCAACGGATCATTTCCTCCATGAAAGGCTACGTGTCCCACAGCCTGAAGCGATGCATAGAAAAGCCCAATCGCTACATACTACTGGTGAACTGGGAGACGCTGGAGGATCACACGGAGGGCTTTCGCGGTTCGGCCGAATACCAGGACTGGAAGCAAATGCTGCACCACTTCTACGATCCCTTCCCGGAAGTCGAACACTACGAAGCCCTCTACGGGGACGCCATTTAGCTACTGTCGCTCCAGCGCCGTGCGCGCCGCGGACAGGCGCGCCACGGCCACGCGAAAGGGCGAACAGGAAACGTAGTTCAAGCCCGCGTCGTGAAAGAAGTTGATACTGCCCGGGTCGCCGCCGTGCTCCCCGCAGACGCCCAGCTTGATGTCGGGCCGCGTTTCCTTACCACGCTCAATGGCAATATTGACAAGTTCGCCCACGCCTTCCTGGTCCAGCGTCTGAAACGGACTGCGTTCGTATATACGGTGCTCGAGATAGTCGTCCAGAAAGGAACCTGAGTCGTCCCGCGAAAAGGCCAGCGTCATTTGAGTCAGGTCGTTGGTGCCGAAACTAAAAAACTCCGCGTCCCGGGCAATCTCATGGGCCCGCACCGCCGCGCGGGGAATCTCAATCATTGTGCCCACCAGGTAGTCCATCTCGACGCCCGCTTCGTCCATGACTTCACGAGCGGTGCGGTCGATGACTTCCTTTTGCAGTTGGAATTCGCGCAGGTGGCCCACCAGCGGCACCATGATCTCGGGCGTAACGCTCACGCCGTCCCGCTTGACCGTCAGGGCCGCCTCGATGATGGCGCGGGTCTGCATGGCGGTGATCTCGGGAAAGGTAATGCCCAGACGACAACCGCGATGACCCAGCATGGGGTTCTCTTCCTTTAAGGCGACGGACCGACGCTTAATTTCCTCGGGCGTCATGTCGATGTGACGCGCCAGCTCCTCGTCCTGCTTGCGCTTGTGGGGCAGGAATTCATGCAGGGGCGGATCCAGCAGGCGAATGGTTACCGGCAGGCCGTCCATGACGCGAAAGATGCCCACGAAGTCGTCGCGCTGAAACGGCAGTAACTTATTCAACGCCGCCTTGCGTTCGTCCTCGGTGTCGGCCAGGATCATCTGGCGCATGACCGTCAGGCGATTGCCGTCGAAGAACATGTGCTCCGTCCGGCACAGGCCGATGCCCTCGGCGCCGTAGTTACGCGCGGCTTTCGCGTCCCGGGGCGTATCCGCGTTGGCCCGGACCTTGAGCTTTCGCGCTACGTCCGCCCATTGCATCAATCGCTTGAAGTTCTTGGCCATGGGGCTTTCGCGATCCAGTTTGCCGTTCAGGGCCTGATCAATCTCCGAGGCCTCCGTGGGCAGAAGGCCCGAGATGACTTCCCCGGTGGAACCGTCGATGGACAGCTCATCGCCTTCCTTCAAGGTAATCGTCTGACCGTTCTTTTGCCGGGCCGTCATGATTCCCGCCTCAAGATCAATCGTAATGGCCGAACAGCCCACGACGCACGGCTTATTCATGCCCCGGGCCACGACCGCCGCGTGGGAAGTCATGCCGCCCCGAGCCGTCAAGACGCCCTGGGAAGCTTCCATGCCCATGATATCCTCGGGGCTGGTTTCCTGGCGCACGAGAATCACTTTCTCCTTGCCGGACGTTTCCATGGCGCCCCCGGAAGTAAAAACGATCTTACCCGAGGCAGCACCCGGCCCGGCGGGCAGACCGCGCGCCACCAGGCGTCCGTCCTTTACCGCCTTCTTCTTGGGATCGGGCACGAAGACCGGCGCCAGCATGGAGGGAATCGCCTCGGGATCCACCTGCATGAGGGCCTTCTTTTCATTGATGAGTCCTTCCTTTACCATTTCCACGGCCACGCGCAGGGCCGCCGCGCCCGTGCGTTTACCGTTGCGCGTCTGCAACAGGAACAGGCGTTTCTTTTCGATGGTAAATTCGATATCCTGCATGTCTCCGAAGTGACGCTCCAGACGCTTCTGGATGTCGAAGAGCTTTTCGTAAACCTCGGGCATGTCTCCCTTGAGGTCCTGAATGGGATGCGGCGTGCGAATGCCGGCCACGACGTCTTCGCCCTGGGCATTGAGCAGGTATTCGCCGTAGAATTTCTTTTCCCCCGTGGACGGGTTGCGCGTGAAGGCCACGCCGGTACCCGAATCGTCCCCCATGTTGCCGAAGACCATGGATTGGATGGTCACGGCCGTACCCAGATCGTCGGGAATTCCGTTCAGGCGACGATAAAAAACGGCGCGTTCATTATTCCAGGAGCGAAAGACCGCTTCCACCGCTTGCCTGAGTTGTTCGCGCACGTCGTCGGGGAAATCCGAACCGGTCTCCTGCTTCACCAGCGCGCGATAATCGCCCGCGATGGCCGTCAAATGCGTCGAGTCGAGATCCGTATCGTGCTCGACGCCGGCCTTCTTTTTGTGCTCTTCGAGAATGTGCTCGAACTTTTCGCCGGAGATGCCCTGCACGACATTTCCGAACATCTGAATAAAACGGCGATACGAATCCCGCACGAAGCGCTCATTTCCGGTGGAGGCGATGAGGGCCTTGATGGTATTTTCATTTAAGCCCAGGTTTAGAATCGTGTCCATCATGCCGGGCATGGAAATAGGCGCGCCGGAACGCACGGACACCAGCAACGGATTTTCGGCCCCTCCGAATTCGCGGTTCAGGGTCTTTTCCACCTCGGGCAACTTGGCGTTGATTTGCTCCTGCAGGCCGGCGGGGAACGCGCCGCTTTCCGTGTAATGATTGCAAGCCGTGGTGGTGATCACGATGCCCGGGGGCACGGGAATGCCCAGGTGGGCCATCTCCACCAGGTTCGCGCCCTTGCCTCCCAGGATTTTCTTGCCCAGCTTCTGGCCCTCGGCCCGACTTTCGCTGAAAAAATAAACGTAATCCACCAGTTGCTCCTCCAGGGGCGCTTTCGCGCGAAGGGCGAGCATGGGACCGGAGGAAAAATTGTTCAATCACATTTCGCGCCCGGCCCCGGAAATTCACGCAGCCGGTTCAACCTTCGCCGGCGGTCGGCGGGTCGTCCTGGTCGGACGTCGCATGGGGAGCGAGATCCGAGTCGGGGCGATACTCGAGGAGGTCTCCCGGCGTACAGTCCAGGTGGCGGCAAATGGCATTAAGGGTGTTCAGGCGAATCGCCCGGGCTTTACCGGTTTTTAGAATCGAGAGATTCTGTTCGGTGATGCCCACCAGCCGGGCCAATTCATTGGACTTCATTTTACGGCGGGCCAGCATTACGTCCAGATTGATGATGATCATGAGCGAGTGCCTGTATTCGGGCATTTAACCTCAAACGGTCAAACGCCGGTCCTCATCCAGGGCGCGCCCCTCTTCCATTACCCGGGCCATCAACAGCACGACGCCCCCCGCCACCAGGCCCATGAGATCCGCCGAGCCGAAGGTAAGCGCCAGCGCTTTTTGTCCGGGCGGATTACTCCAGGTCAAGGCCACGCTCAACATGGGTCGCGCCGGAATATGGGCAAGGGTCCCCAGCAACAAAAATCGCCCCACCAGAACGAAACAGCGCACGGTCTCCCGCGTAAACACGCGACCGGCGCCGTACAAGCCCATGAGCCGCGCCAAACTCCAGGCGGCGCCCGCTCCCATGAGCGCGGCGGGCAGGTTCACCAGCAGCGCCGCCAGGCGAATTCCCAGGCCCGGTTCCTGGGCCACGAAATAAGCGGCGTGGGTCGTGGCCCGCATGGCGTGGGGCAACACAGGCTGCAGTAACCAGTAGGCGCAAATGCTCACGGGCAGAAGAAGGGCCAGAGCCAGAAAGACGGGCCTGAATCCACGTCCGGCGCGCTGGATTTTCAACAGGCGATGGTGAGTCTTACCCCCGGCCTCCGGCTCCGCGAACTCCGGTGCTTGTGATGCGCTCATTCGCTTCATCCTCCCGAACAAATAATTATCGAAAAACAGCAATTTTTGGCTCTTTTTCAACCAAAAAACATCGAAAAGAATGAAAAATCCTAAAAAATGGGCATCCACGCTCCATTGCCGGCTGTATTTGCCGTAATTCAGTCGTATATTGAGCAAAAACCGGCGGATAATCCGGCCGCAAGCTTACAGCTCGAACGAAATCGCGCCGGAATCCCGAATCAGGTAAAAAGCTTGCCCCCCGATCCGCGTATCGGGAAGTTCAGGATGAGCCCTCCGGTTTGCTTGCCATGTTTGCCGATCTAAAAGAGCCCCTCGCATCCCTGCGGAACGAGCCCATGACCGGCCGGGCCCTGCTGGACAAATCCCTGGATCTGTTCGAAGAGGCCCAGCGGCGGCTGGCGCTCACCGCGATCGTGCTCTACGAAAGGAACGGGCACGACAATGAGCAATTAAACGAACGTCTGCGCGGGCTCTGCCTCCCGGCGCCGGGCGATTGGAATCACTTCATCGATCTCGTCTTGAAATGGCATCGCCGGAGATTCGGGTCCGGCAACGGTGAACGCGTCCTAGATGATCTCGACGCCGCCTGGGTGGGAGAGCTCCCCGAACAAGCCGCCGTCTGCGCCGGGGAACTACTGCTGGAGCTGGAGGGGCGTCGGCCCGCGCGCATGGACCTGCCTTTTCGCGCCCTGTGCGACGTCATGGTTCGCCTTCGTAGCTGGTCCGCCCGCGAAAAGGACCTCAACGACGATCGTCGTCGCGCCCTGGGGAATCTGGTCGCCACCGCCCTGGGCGATTGGCTGGACGCGGAATCGCCCTTGAAAGCTTACGAATTGGCGCCCCTCCAGGATCGGCCGCGACGCGTTCGCCTTATGCACGGCGCGCGCGAAGTCCTGGATTATGGCTGCTTCATCCTGCGCGAAGACGAAACGCTCTACTACGCCGACGGCAACAATCGCCTTCAGCGAGCGGAGTATCGCAATCCCGTCCGAGATCATTCCATCGCGGATACGGATGAATTTCTGAACGGGCAAATCGCCTGGTTCGCGCGCATCGAGGGTTTGACCACGGACGCGGATCTGGCGGCCGTCGTCGCCGGCAGCATCAGCGAACTGGAACAACGCCCCGACATACACGACGCCGAGGATCGAGTTATTGCCGGCGATTTCAAACTGCTGGAGAAAATCGGACGCGGCGGCATGGGCATCGTCTACAAGGCCCTGCAGATCAGTCGCAATCGCCTGTGCGCCGTTAAGATTCTGCCCCGGGCCATCGTCGCCGATGAAACCATCTTCCATCGCTTCCAGCGCGAAGCCCGGACGCTGGAATCCTTCAATCATCCCAATATCGTCGAGTACATCGACTTCGGCGAAACCGAGCGGGACGTCTACCTGGTGATGGAATACATCGACGGGGTGGACCTGGACCTGATTATTCGAGAGCTTCGCTCGGACATCAATCGCCGCCCGGTGGAAGACGACCTGCGAATCGCCCTGACCGACGACAATACCACGCCCGACGGCTTCGATCCCGAGCTGGGCGGTCGCCCCTACTACTATAAAGTGGCGCAGTGGATGTCGGAAATCGCCGACGCCCTGCAGTACATCCACGAGGACGGCGTGCTTCACCGCGACATTAAGCACGCCAATATCATGATTGAACGAAGCACGGGCCGCCCAATCCTCCTGGATTTCGGACTGGCCCGCAACCAGGAGATGACCCTCACCCTGGAAGGGCAGTTCCTGGGCACCATGCGCTTCGCGTCGCCGGAGCAACTGCGCGGGCCGCGCTTTCCGACGGACCAGCGCGCCGACATTTATTCGGCCGGCGTCGCGCTGTACGAACTCATATCCTTGCGTCCCGTCTTCGTGGGCGACAACATGGAACTGCTGACTCACCAGATTGCCCACGTGGACCCCGTCGGGGTGCGTCGGACTTCGCCCGACGTCCCCGTGCCCCTGGAAACGATCATCCACAAGTGCCTGGAAAAACAACCGCGCTTTCGCTACGCGACGGCGGCCGATCTGCGTGACGACCTGGCCCGCTTCGGTCGGGGCGAAAGCATCAAGGCGCGCACGCCGTCCGCGCGAAGACGCATCGTCAAGTGGGTCCGCAATCATCCCACCCGGGCCGTGGGCATCGCCGGGGCGATTCTACTGGTCCTGACGGCGGCGGCGGCCATGTACCGCATCCTGGATGAAAGCGAGAGGGCTCGACGGGCCGAAGCCGATGCCCTCAAAAACGCGAAACGCTATCGCGCCGAACGGGACCGCGCCCTGGCCCTGCGCCTGGAAGCCCTGAACCAGAAACGCCGCGCGGACGAACAGCGGGATTTCGCCGTCCAGCAAAAACAACTGGTGGTGCGGGAAAGCCGTCGGGCTCGTTCGGCCGAGATCAAGGTGCTGGCGGAGAGTTCACGCACGTTTTTTTCCGAGGGCAAGCAATTCGAAGCCCTCCTCCCCGCCCTGAAAGCGGGTCGCGAAGCCCAGCGCCGAGGCGATGAGCTGTCCCGGGACGACTACTACCTGGTGGCCGGGGCCCTGCACCAGGCCGTCTACGAAAGACGCGAGCTCCTGCGCCTGGAGGGCCATCGCGGGCAGGTTCGGGCCGTGGACTTCAGTCCGGACGGCGGTGTATTAATTTCGGCCGGACGCGAAGGTACTCTGAAATTCTGGCGCGCGGACAACGGCAAGATTCTACGCACCGCGCGGGGCCATTCCTCGGGCGCGGGCGCCGCGGCGTTTCACCCTCGCGCCGATCTGGCCGCTTCCGGAGGTGAAGACGGAGCCATTCGCCTCTGGAATCGCAAGGGCGAACCCCGGGGCGTCCTGCGGGGGCACGTGGGACCCGTCACCGCCCTGCGCTTCAGTCCGGACGGCAAGCGATTGGTTTCGGCCGGTCGGGATTGGACCGTTCGCCTCTGGTCGGTGAGCGGCCGGGGCACGGCCTTACGCGTACGGGAATTCAAGGTTCTCAACGGCCACGTGGACCACGTACGCTCCGCGGACTTCAGTCCGGACGGCCGGTTGTTGATTTCCGGCGGCGACGACAAAACAGTTCGCGTCTGGCGCGCGGCCGACGGGCGCGAAACCGCCGTACTGCGCGGGCACACGGATCGCGTGAACGCCGTGCGCTTCCATTCGTCGGGGAAGCTGCTGGCATCGGCCGCCTCGGATAACACCATTCGCCTGTGGAGCACCCGGGGCGAAACCCGGGGCGTGCTGCGCGGGCATGCCGGCTCCGTAAACACCGTAGCCTTCGGGCGCCGAGGACTCCTGGCCTCGGGCAGCTCCGACGGCACCATTCGCCTATGGCGCAAGGGTCGCGCCTACAAGACCTTGCGCGGGCACGGCGGCCCCGTACATCACATTGCCTTTTCACCTCGAGGAGCCCACATCGCAAGCGCCGGCACGGATAGAACCATTCGCGTATGGCGATTGTACGGCGGGCGCGCCGTGCGTACCCTGGGACGTCATCGCGGCAGCGCCTACAGCGTTCGCTTCAGTCCGGACGGTCGCCTGGTGGCTTCCTCCGGCAGCGATGGTCGCGTTCTCCTGCGAAGGGTCGGCACCGGACGCGTCGCGCGCATCCTGCGCGGGCACCGCGGGGACGTAAACGGCCTGGCCTTCGCGCCCGACGGCCGCCGTCTGGCTTCCGCCGGTTCGGACAAGACGGTTCGCGTCTGGTCCCTCACCGACGCGAAAGCCGCGCCTCGTGTTCTACGGGGCCATGTCGGCTGGGTATCCCAGGTGGCCTTCAGTCCCGACGGTTCGCGGCTTGCGTCGGCGGGCGGCGACGGCACGGTTCGCCTCTGGCCTCTCGCGGGCGACGAATCGCCCCGCGAACTGCGCGGACATTCGGGCGAGGTCTTCAGCGTGGACTTTCGCGGCGACGGCCGCGTACTGGCCTCCAGTGGACGCGATGGAACCATTCGCCTCTGGGATCCCGCGGACGGCGCTCTTCTTCGCGTATTGCGCGGGCATCGCGGCTGGGTAACCCGGGTCCGCTTCAGCCCCCATGACGCTCTAATCGCCTCCGCCAGCCGCGATAAAACCATCAAACTCTGGCGGGACGGTAAACTGACCCGCACATTAAGCGGACACTCCCACTGGGTGGCCGACCTGGATTTCAGTCCGGACGGTCGCCGCTTGATTTCGGCGGGACGAGATCGGACCCTGAAGTTCTGGCGTTTGTCCGACGGAGCCGAACTGAATACCTTTCGCGGTCATCCCGGCCGCGTGGAAAGCGCCGTGTTCAGCCCCGACGGGCGGCGGCTGGCCTCGGGCGATACCGCCGGACTCGTTAAGATCTGGAACCTGGACCTGCCGCGGCTGGTGGGCCTGGCCTGCGAACGCGTGCGCTGGTATCTGGCCCAGAGCCCGGGGGTGCGCGTCGAGGACCGAGCGTTGTGCGACGGCATCCCGGAGAACCCCCGCGTGGCGAGAGGCATTACAACCCGATGACGAACGAATCCATGCATCGCGCGCGCGTCGCCTATGAGAACGCGGATTTCGAGGCCTGTCTGGCGGAGCTGGAAGGGATTGCGAAGGACGGGAACGCCCCGCCGTTGCCGCGCGCCCGGGCATGCGCCGACGCGGCCGTGCTGCTCCGGATGCTGGGGCGAAGAAGCGAATCGACCTTGAAAGCGCGCGAAGGCGATGCGCTGTTTACGAAACTGCCCGAGCCGCTCACCCCGGAGACGTTCGCCGAGCACGCGGCCCTGCTCGCGGAGCTGGACCCCGAACGCTCCGCCGAAGTCCTGGAAAAAGGCCACGGGAACCATCCCGAGGATCCGGAAATCGCCCTGGAACTCCTGCGCTCCCTCTCCGGCGAAGACGACCAGAGAGCCCGCCGGCGCGTCCACAAGCTGGCGCGGGAACTGGAACGCGGCCTCATGGAAACGGCGCCGGGTCCCGAGCGGGACTTTCGCCTGGGGCGATTGTATTTTTCCATGGGAGAACCGAAACGAGCACGAGCACGTCTGCAGGCGGTGCTCGAATCGGAGCCGGGAAACGCGGCTTCGCCCACGCGACGCTTCCTGATTCGCCTGTACTTACTGGAAGGCGATTATCCGGCGGCGGAGATGCTGGCCGAGGCGGAAGTACGCGCCCTGCCCCACGACACGGCGCCCCTCCATCTGCTGGCGCGAACTTATCTCCACGCTTACAACCTGGACCAGGCGGCCGCCGAGTATGAGAAACTGGTCACGCGAGATCCGGAGCACGCCGAGACCTGGTCGGGCCTGGGCATGGTGCAACTTTTTCTCGGGCGCGACGGTCTGGACACCTACTCGCGTGCCGCGCAGTTGTTCACCCGCGCCCTGGAATGCACGCAGGCCACCCCGGCCTGGAGCGCGAAACGCGCGGAGTATCTACGGGCCCGCGCCCATGCCCGGGCGAAACTCTACGAGCGCGATCCCCGTTCCGGTTATGAGTACCTTGTCCAGGCGCAAAAGGATCTGCAAGAGGCCTTGAAGCTTTCCGACGGCGCCCATGAAACGCGAGTCGTGCTGGAAGACGCCCTGCGGATTTTGCGTTCGCGCGGAGGATTCGCGCGCGGTCTGGAGCTCATCAAACTCTGGGGACCCGCGGCGGCCTCCCTGCTTTCGCTGCTGGTATTCGGGCTGACTCAGGCCTGGCTTTTTATTGATATCGCCGCCAGGCCCCTGACCGTACCGGCCTACATTACCTTGACTCTGGGCAGCCTGGCAAGCGGCCTGGGCGGCCTTTTTCTGACGGGCCGCAATCGAATCGCCGGCGATGAGCTGCCTTTACAGGCGCCGACAATCGGGCGCAATACGTATCTCGCGCCTCCGCCCCTCCAAACCGAACCCCGTTTCCCGGAGGACTAACGGACCGGGCTTTCACCGCCCACCGGAGGGAGCCAGGGCGCAGCCCAGGCAATCATTGTTGTTACCGCCGTCGAGCGTTCGCGCCGGAGCGACGGCCGGACCGCTTGAAGAACCGTGGTGAATATACACACGGCCATTGTTACCGCCGCCATTGTATCCTCCGGCGCCCATGAGCACGTCCTCGTATCCGTCTCCATTGACGTCGGCCGCGCCGAGAGCACTTCCTCGTAAATCGCCCGCGCTTTCGCCGTCCCAGCTTCGCGCGGCCGCGGACCCGGGGCCGCTCAGCGAACCGGTGAAATAGTACACTCGCCCGCGACTGGACGAAAAACCTTCACCGGCAACAAAGACGTCCAGGAATCCGTCGCCGTTTCCGTCTCCCAGAGCCAGGCTTCGACCAAAGGCATCGCCGGAGTTTTCGCCGTCCAGCAAACCGGCGACCGTCACGGTAACGCCTCCGCCGGAACCCGTATACCGGTAGACGCGACCGCGACCGCCGTAATTGTCCGCGCCCACGTGCAGATCGGCGAAACCATCGCCGTTTGAATCACCGAGAGCCAGCGCGCGTCCGAAGCCGTCGCCCGGGTTTTCACCGGTAAACAGAGACGGCGAAACGCCCGACAAACCGGCCGCGGCGCCCAGGTAGACGTACACCCGCCCAGTGTTCGCCGAATAGCTTCGCGCGCCCACGACTAGATCCCCGTGATCATCGCCGTCGATTTGCGCCAGCGCGAGCGCTCCGCCGAAGCGGTCCCCCGCGTTTTCGCCGTCCATCACCGCGGAAGACGATGCCGCGATGCCTGAAGCCGAGCCCGAATAAATATATACGCGGCCCCGCGCCGAAGCGCGATTTTCCGCGCCCAGGGCCAGGTCCGCGTAGCCGTCGCCGTTTAGGTCTCCCAATACCAAACTTCCGCCGAAGCCGTCGCCGGCGGACTCACCATCCAGCGTTCGACTCGCGCTCGCGGCGATACCCGAGGCCGAACCGTGATGGATGTAAACACGTCCCGTGCCGGTCGAGAATCCGGGCGCGCCGATTGCCAGGTCCGCGAAGCCGCCGCCGTTCACATCGCCCAGGGCGACCGCCGTGCCGAAGCCGTCGCCGGCCGTTGCGCCGTCGATGACGCGCGCGGCGCTCGCGGGTATACCCGCGGAAGAACCGTGATAAACCTGAACCCGCCCGGGCCCGGTACCGTTCGCGTAACCCGACGCCCCCGCGGCCATGTCTCCGTAACCATCGCCGTTGACGTCGACATTGACGCCCTTGCGAACATTGAGCTCGACGATTTCGGAAAACACGCCGTCATTGTCGCGCGAACGCACGCGCACGACATGCGATGCGCCCAGCTTCCATCCCGCGGGCAATTGAAACTTCCAGCTCGTCGTGCCCGCGGCGGTCGTGTAGGCCCCGCCGTCGATGGAGACTTCCACCGCCGCCACGGATTTGTCGTCCGCGGCCGTTCCGATGAGAAAACCGCTGCGCACGCGGCCGCCGTCGCGCAGATTGGAGACGGTCACGTCGGGCTTCGCGAAAACCGAGGCATCGTAGGCCCGGGTTCCGGCATCCACCGCGGTGACGGTATATTGGATGGGCACGGTATTGCTGTTGGTAAAATCCTGAACGACGCCGCTGGTGGGGCTCACCGTCTGGCCGTTGATAAAAACCGTGGGCACGAGATTGGCCAGGGAGGTTCCGAAGGGCACTTCCACCTTCGCGGTGGGCGGCGAAGCGCCCTCGTCGATGACCTTTCGCTCGGCGCGCAGCGTGATGAGCTGCGTCCGCGTCTCGATGAGCTTGGAGTTGATGTTGGCCAGTGTGGCGGCAATCATGTTCTGCCGCTCTTCGAGCGAAACCG
>CAZGYS010000121.1:0-12867 GCA_964530305.1 uncultured Leptospiraceae bacterium | reverse complement strand
AGGGAAACGGCAATCTGCGGGGCCAGCAATTCAAGCACGGATTGTTCCGCCGCGGTGAGCGGCACGGCCGTGCTCGTACTTTCCAGGTAAATCAAGGCCGTCGTCGATTCGCCGCGAAGAACCGGCACGCACAAGAGTGAATGAACGCCCTTGCTCAAGATGTATTCATCGCTTCCGAGCGTATCATGTTCGCTTACGTCGACGTTCAACGCGGAACCACCTTCGCGCAGGGTTTCCTCGATGAACAAACGACAAGCATGGCGATTTTCGTTCAGTTGCATTTCGTCCGCCGACGGCAACCGCGCTTCGTTTTCGCTTCGCCCTTGCAACGCGCGAATGCTCCAGTGTTCGCCCCGGGGCAACAGCAGGGCCCCTCTTTCCGCGCCGGTGTTTTCGAGAATCGCCTCAAGGGTCCGTCGCAACAACGCGGGCAGATTCGTTTGCGCGGCGATGCTCTGGGAAGCATGAATCAGGGAACGCGCGCCCACTTGATTCAACTCCGCGCTGAATAGTAGCGGCTGCTTCGTCGAGGCGAGCTTTCGCCGCCGTAAATATTCGGACAGACCCCTGGCACCGCACTTCAAGTAGAGAAAGGCCGCCTCCTCGAAATGCCCCCGCGCGAAACGATGGCCGCGCTCTTCATACAACTCACCCAGGTATTCATTGGCCATGGCCTGAAGCAAGGGTTGCCCGTGTTGACCGGCATGTTCGATGGTTTCCAGATAATGGGCTACGGCGATTTCAAAATCGCCCTGGGCGCGAAACTTCTCCGCTTCCGCCAACAGGCGATAGGCTCCGAAATTATCGGGCGCGGACCGCCCCAGGAGAGATATCTTTTCCAGGCACTCCCTGAATTGAACCATGTAGCGATTCGCGCCGGGCGCATCAGCCTCGAATTCCACTCGATACATGCGCGCGCAACTGACGGCGAATACGTGGAAATGCAGCAAATTCAGCACCAGGCTGCCCGTACTGCCCTCCATGAGGTAAGCGCGTGCGCGTTCGCTGTAATGATAGGCGTCGCGAAATTCGCCGAAGAGCAAGGCCGTATGCGCCAGGGCCATCAAGGATTCGCACGCGTCCGTGCCGTTCCATTCAGCTTCGTATTGCGCGATGATGCTTTCATTGTTCACCGGTTCCGCGGGCAGGCCCATGATCCGCCGGGTCGCCTCCAGGCGAATCTCCGCCTGCCCCAGCTCCTGCGGGACATAGCGCTTACAGTAGTCGCGCCACAGACCGCATTCACGTAAAATCTTGTGCAGCTCCGCCCCGCCCACCAGCGAATTGATGTAGCGGCACAGAAGAATGTAACCGGCGAAAAGGAGATCGCCGTTTTCGTGACAGAGTTCGAAAGCGGGCTCCAGCAGCTTTTCAATGCGCTCATAGGAATAGCTCCAGGCCAGACTCATGGCGCACGCAATCATCAAGGTCTTACCCTGAAAGTGTTCGTTGCCGCTGAAGCGATCCGACAATTCCAAACTCAATTCCGCGTAGGAAAACGAAAGCCGGGGATGACCGCGCATGAACAGAGCCATGGAAAACCAGGCCATGGCCACGGCGGCCTGGGGCGTCATCCCGGTGGATAAAATATGCTCCAGATTGCGCGCGCACATCCAGGTCAGGTTGCGCGGTTCGGCGAAATACACGGCGATGATCCCGGAGTTGTACATCTCGCCCACGAGCAGGTTGTCGTCCGACGCCAGCGGTAGTTCGCGAAAGCGCTCCACGACGTCCGGCGAAGTCAGCAACTCGAAGAGCTTCAGCTCCTGTTGCTCCAGCTCTTCGCGATTCAACGGGAAGCCGACGCCGTAGAGCCTCAGGCCGGCGCGCACCGCCGCCAGGGCTTCCGCGGAATTACCCGCGCTCTGGGAAACCACCGAGCGAACGGCCAGCGCTTTGGCCTTATCATGAACCGTAGCGGCATGTTCGGCGACATCGTCGAAGAAACCCATGGCCTGCTCGGTTTCCCCGGAGAGCGCCAGCATCTCGGCGTGAGCCAGGTTAAGGCGATACCACAGCTCGTAGTGATCACCATGGGCATCGGGCAAACGCTTGAGCAGGGCGATGCCGGCGGCGTAGTAGGCCAGGGACGCGTCCTGAGCCAGGGCTCTTCGCGCGGCGGAACCGGCCAGGGCATTCAATTCCGCCAGTTGCAGGAGTTCCTCCGACTTTTCGATCAAGTGCACGGCGCCGTTCAACTGATATAGAATGTCGAACAACTTGCGCTCTTCTTCCTCGCTGATCTCTCCCATGGATTCCGGCGAAAATTCCCGCAACAGCAGGCGACCGATTTCCAGATGAACCCAGGCGCGAAACTCCTCGGAAAGCAGGGTATAGGCGGCGCTGCGGATACGCGCGTGGGCGAACTTAAAAATCGCCTTAGCGTCGGTCCGGTCGACGTCGGAACGGGTCAGCAAGCGCGCGGCACCGTCGGAAGGCAGGAGCATGGCTTCGCGCACCAGGCGCCAGATGTCGAAGTCCGCTCGGCTCTTAACCTTGTAACACGCTCGCCTCAGCATGGAGACCTCGAAACGGGCCCCCACGCACGCGGCAATCCCCAGAACCTCTCGCAAGTCCGCCGGCAATGCCTGGATCCTGTCCATGGTCAACTGGCCGGGGTCCTCCTTGATCTCAACCCGGGCCGCGCCGCGAAGCTCCCAGGACCAGGCGCGGGCTTCGCCGTTATAAACGAGCAGGTTACGCTCATGCAACAAGCTCAGGAAACGCCGGGTTAGAAAGGGATTGCCGCCGGTCTTATCCAGCACGAGTCGCGCCAGGGGACGCACGGTAAAGTCGGCGGCACCCATGGCCTCCGACAGCATGCGCGTAATGTGTTCCTCGTTCAGGTTCTCGAGCACGATGCCGGTAAAAATGGCGGGCGCGTCCTCGTCTTCGCCTACCAGCAGCGGCGACATATCACCATGGTCGACTTCGCACGCGCAGACGATGAGTACGCGCAACGGCTCTCGCGTACTGGAAAGAACCTTCAAGAGGGAAAGGCTGCCCGGATCGGCCCATTGGAGATCATCCAGGAAAACCACCAGCGGTTTGCCCCCTGCCGTAACGGCGCCGACGAATTTCGCCAGCACGTCGTGGAAGCGACGAAGGTTTTCCGCGGGGGGCAACTCCGTCACCGCCGGCAAATCGCCCAGAATCAACTCCAACGCCGGCAATAACTCCAGCAAGATGCGCGCGTTGGCGCCCAGCGCTTCGAGGACTTGCGACTTCAATTCATCCAGGTCCTCCCGATTGGACGTAAGCATGACGTCCACCCATTCGCGAAACGCCTGCAGCAACGCCGAATAAGGGGTCGTTCTGCGTCCCTCCTCAAAGGTACCGCGCACGGCCACCGCGCGTCCACGTCTCTGGAGCGCTTCGTAGAACGTATCGATGAAAGTCGACTTACCCGCGCCCGCTTCGCCGCTTACCAGCAGGACCTCCCGCCCGCCCCTGCGCACGCGGCGATAGGCGCCGACCATGGTGCGCCACTGTTCGTGATTTCCGTAAATACGCCCCGGTATGCGAAGCTTCTCCGGCAACTGGGATTGCGCCCGTTCGATTTCGGGCAGGAGTCCGCGCGCCTCCATCTGTTTCAGGGACTTGCGCAGTTCGGCTCGTTCCGCCTCCAGCTCCGCTACGCGGCGACTGCGTCTGTGTTCGATTTCCCTTCGCGCTTCGTCCGCCTCCTGCCCCGACAAAACGAATTCCCGCACGATGCCCGCGGGAGCAGGCGACTTGCCCGACGCGAGCGCGTTCTCCAGCCATCGCCCGGCCTCTTTTAACTTACCACCGCGAAGCAAAAGGTCCGCGTCCCGAGAGCGCTCTTTCCATTCCGCCGCCAGGCGATACAACATGGTATGAAAGCGATGGTAGGCGCGGTCCTGGTCCATCAAGTGAATCAGATGCCCCAGAACCTCGTCGAAGTCCGTACTTTCGCGCGGCATGGACACGCGCGCGATATCGGGCGGCAAAATCTCGTGCCCCTCATCGCCCCGGGTCACCGCGATGATCGGCTTGCCCGCTTCATTGGCCGCGTCCAGGCGAGCGCGACATCCCCCGTCGTTCACTGATTCCGGGGAAACCACGAACAGAAAAATATCCGAGGATACCACGGCTCCGTCCACGTCCCGATCGCTGTCGGCCTGCTCGAAATCATCGGTCTTCCAGGTTATCTTTCCCTGTAGTCGAAAAGCGCGATTCAAGGCGTGCGCGAAATCAAGATCCGCCGCTGAAAAGTTAAGAAAGACGTTGGAATGCGCCTCCGGTTCCCGTCGGCGAGACTCGGTAATGAAATCGATTTGTTTTTCCAGCGGGCGATTGGCCGCGCGCTCTCGCCCGAGTTTCAGCCAGGTCTCCAGGCGGCGCAACGCCGGACCGCGAGCCAGAAGCGACGGCAAGCGCTCATTGCGTTCCCAGCGCAGGGCATCCAGCAATAGATTCTTGTGTTCACGAATGTAGAGGCGATCCTTACTGAGCTCGTGGAGCAGTTCGTTGACGGCCTGCCGGTATTTGTCTCCCTCGGCTGAGCGAAAATCCAGATACTGCCACGCGCGAATATTGCCCGGAAGTTCGGCGGGGTTCAAGTCGTCGACCAGCAAGGTGATAACCCGCTTATTCAAGGAAGCGGCGTATTCCAGTTCCTGGACGCACATGGGTTCGTGAATGGAATCGCGAGTTATGAAAAACAAAAAATTGTCGGACTTCTCAATGCCTTCCCGGACGACTTCCTCGAAAATTCGCCCGCCGGACTTGTCCTTGCGATGCCGCCAGGTTGTGATGCAATGACGCATCAAGGAGCGGCTCACGCGCTCATGGGCGGAGTTGTCTCCCCGGGTGAAGGAAATAAAGACGTCGGCCTTTTTCTCATCGCCTTTAATGCTTTCGCAAATGAATTCGCAGTGGAGAGCGGCGGGTTGGGCCGGAATGTCTCCCACTGCTCGGCGCAGCCACGCCTTCGCTTCCCGCTTTTCGTTTTCCCGCAGCAAGAACTCTCCCCGGCGGTGGTTTTCGCGCCAGGCGACGGCTCGATTCAATAGAACCGTGTGCTCATGGACGAACTCGCGGCCGTGTTTCAGTACTCGCAGCAGCGCGTCCATGGAAGGCTGAAACTTATCACGACCCGTTTCAGGCGTAAAATCGATCCAGTTTAAATCGCGAATGGCCGCCGGCAAATAACGGTCCAGTTCTTCCTCCGACGGCTTCTCGAACAGCAGGGGAATGATCCGCTTCCCGTTTTCGAGGGCCCATTCGTATTCGCGGCGACAAAAGCGCGAATGGAGGGAGTCCCTGGAAATGATCAGGATAAAGTTATGGGCCTGCTCGATACTGTCGGCGATGTATTCCTGAAAATTCGTGGCCAGCGGAATTTCGTTCTGGTCCAGCCAGGGACGCAACCGGAGTTCCAGAAGGCGGGCGTGCAACCGCTGAGCGAACTCCCGATTGCGGCGGGAATAGGAAATGAAAACGTCGTGAAAATCCTTCATGCCCTTGAGGGAATCCGAGGGACATGCCGGGACGACGGATGCGCTTGCCGCCTCGGTAAGATTATTCAGGCCCGGACAATTATTAAATAACCTTCTAAAAGTTTTTTATCGAATCGCGTTGAATGTCAACGAGTTTTTTGGAACGAGTGAGACGCGCGATGTAGATGGTTACGAATTTTTTTAATCATTGGCCACTGAATGCACTCAAGACACGGAACTTTCTGATCCATGGGCCGCGGGCTTACTTCCGGACGCGTGAATAACATCACGAAGCAAACCAACCCATCGCCTCAAAAAAATTCCGTGCCTCCCGTGGCCCGGCAAAACTCTTCCCCAAAAAATCACGGCCGGTAAATCACATCCAAATATCTTCGTAGCATTTCGCTCACCGCTCCGCGCATGGGGAAGCTGGCCGCCATGCCGTAGACCGGCGCGCTGCCGCCTTCCTCGCTCGGGTTTTCGCGTACGTGGGCCGCGGCTTCCCGCAGATCCTTGAGAAAACGCTTCGTTACACCCTTTTGAGTATGGCGCAGGGTTACGCAGATGTGAACGCAGGACGGTTTGTGCAAGCCATTCAGATTCCAGTGACGCTTCGTCATGAAATCCATGATACGATAGATATTCAAGGTGTCCGATTTGAAGGCGACGACCCACAGCGGATCACCCATGACCTGTAGCTCCGGAATTTCGCCGATGCCCGCCTTAATTTCCGCCGCCGCGGCGAGAATGGAACGACTGGCGTCCATATACCCTTTTTCACCCATGGAAACCATGGCCGCCCAGCATGCGGCGGACAAGGCACCCGGGCGACTTCCCGCGAAAGTCGGCGAAAAGTACATGCCCCCGGGCCACTCCGTCGTGGTATAGAATTGAAATCGCCTTAACTCCAACCCGCGATACAACACCACGGACGTGCCCTTGGCCGCGTAGCCGAACTTATGCGTGTCGGCCGACATGGAAGTGACGCCGGGCAGGCGAAAGTCGAAACCGGGCACGTCGTAGCCCAGCTTTTCGGCCCAGGGCAGGACGAAACCGCCCAGGCAGGCGTCCGTATGAAATCCAATCCCTTTCTTACGCGCGAATTCGCTCAGCTCCTCGATGGGGTCGACGACGCCGTGGGGGAAACAGGGCGCGGAACCCACCATGCAGATGGTATTGGGGGTTACGGCGGCTTTCATGGCCTTCACGTCCGCGCGATAGTCCGGGCCTACGGGCACGGTGATTTTCTTAATACCGAAATACTGCGAAGCCTTATCGAAGGCGGCGTGGGCGCTGGCGGGTATGACCATGTTGGGCGTGGTAATGCCGCGTCTTTCGCGCGCGTAATCGCGATAGACCTTCATGGCCAGCATGATGCTTTCGGAACCGCCGGATGAAACCGTACCGCAGACTTCATTCTCGGGACCCGGGCCGGAGAGGGAACCGCCCAGCATGTTGGCCGTCATGGAGACGATTTCCGCCTCGTACTTGGTGGCCGAGGGCCAGAGATCCGAATGGAGCGGATTGGCCTGGGAATTCAGGGCATAAACTTTATTCAAGAAGTCGATGTGCTTGGAATCGCCGTGATAGACGGCGCCGGAAACGAAACCCTTTTGCCAGCGCGACTCTTCCCGCTTGTTGAGTTTTTTCATATCGCTGAGGATGCGCGAATGACTGCTGCCTTTTTCGGGGATGCGGGCATGGGTATCGAACTCATCGCGATACGGCTTCAAGTCCGCTTCCATGCCGCCCAGGATCTTCTCGTATTCGGCGTCCATGGTCTTACGCACGCTCGCGAAGCGCATCAAAAAGCGCTCCAGGCTTTTCATGATGGGCGCCGGTATCCAGCCCAGTTTCGTTTGCGCGAAATTCATTAAATCCATTCTTAACTCCGTTTTACTTCGGCTTCGTTCGACCAGTCGAATCGCCTTAATGGACGCGATTCAAACGAGCGAATATTTTTCGATTTTGCTTATAGACGTTCACGAACTCCCGGAAGAGTTCATCATATATTTTACGATTATCGGGATTGGGCTCGAAGACGCGATCAATGAGCACCCGGTCGGCGATTTCATCGAAGGTTTGATAGCCCATGGCCACGCTGGCCAGAAAACCCGCGCCGCGCACATTAGCCTGAATGGGATCCTTGACCCGGCGAATAGCGCGATTGGAAACGTCGGCTTGAATTTGACACCACAGGTCCGAGACCGCGCCGCCGCCGATGATATTGATGGCTGCCATGGGCCGCTTGATGAATTTTTCCAGGTACCCCAGCAGCCAGCGCGAATTGTAAGCCACGCCTTCCATCACCGCGCGAACCATGTGAGCCCGCGTACTGTCCAGACGCATATTATAGAAGCCGCCGCGCACGTGATGGTCCTCAATGGGAGTGCGCTCTCCCATAAGCCAGGGTAGAAAGAGCATCTTATCACTGCCGGGGGCGATTCCCTGCGCCAGGCGATTCATGCGGGGCAGCACGTCCCGGGGAGCGGGCCCCGTACTCAGCTCGTCGTCGCGAAACAGAATGTTGTCCCGCAGGAATTTCATGCATTCGCCGGCCATCTCCTGCTCATTGGCGATGAAGTATCGCAGCGGGATGGCCGAAGGCAAGGTGGCCATGTTGTGAAAGACGTCCGTCTTCTTGAAGGGCACGTGACAGGTCAGCCAGGATGAGGTCCCGATATAAAGATGGCCCTGATAATCGCGCACGGCGCCCGAACCGATGGCCGCGGATTGAATGTCCGGCGTACCCATGACCACGGGCGTCTCTTGCGACAGACCCCATTCATGAGCCACCTGGGCCGTGATGGGACCGAGTATGTCCACGGCCTGTTTCAGCTCCGGCAGTTTCTCCGCGTCGATGGTGGACCACTTGAGCAGGGTCTTGTCGTATTTAACTTTCGCGAGATTGCGATTGTCCGTTACCCAATGCAAGGCGATGGAATCGTAGGACGAAGCGAAGCGACCGGTGAGCCGAAGGTTGATGTAGTCCTTTGGTTCCAGAAACTTATGCGTAGCGCGATAAACCTCGGGCAACTCGTTCTTAATGTAAAGAATATGAGCGATGGGGTCCTTGCCTGAATGAGTGGGCATGCCGCCGGTCAATCGCAACCAGCGCGGCAGGCGAAAGGCATTGTAGCCGGCCACCGAACCGCCGCAGATATCGCGCACATAGGGTTCCCCCCGGGAGTCCATCCAGATGATTGCGTTCATCAGGTGGTCCCCGTTTTCATCCACGGCCACCGTGCCCGACCATTGGGTGGTTACGCAGATGGAGGCGATTTGCTCGGGTCGAGCGGCGCCCCGCCCCATGACCGTTCGAACGGCGATGCCGATGGCTTCCCACCAGTCATCGGGGTTTTGCTCGGCGCCGCCATTGGAAAGATCCGGTTTCGGATTGTCCTGGAACTCATAGTCCAGGACTTCCCCCAGCGTGGAAACGATGGCGGCCTTGGGTCCGGACGTACCTAGATCGATGGCAAGAATGTATTTATTGCTGGTCGTGGAATTGTTCGACACCGTGAGCTCCCCTTCGCGCTCATGGACCACGAAACGCGGCTCACAGGCTCGGCCCGGAATTCAAATGACGCAAGGACAAATTAAACCGCGGACCTTTTTTCCGGCCGAGTTCCCACTTATATCTCACTTATGCGGGGACTTTTTTTCAAAACGCGGCCGACGTCTGAAAAAATCGCGTCCCCGACCGGAATTCCGCGGCGATTTCTCGTCTAAAACCTCAAAGCGAAGCGGGGAAACCCGCATGCCGCGAGAACGATGAAAGCTGAAACGATGAACGCAAGCATTCACAACCATTTTCCCCATCCCTTCCCTCAGCGCCCTATTCGGCCCGCGCCGGAGGCCCCATGCCCATGAAGTGTTCCTGAAAGGAGCAATCCACGGCATGCGAAAGCCCTCCGACGCACTGGAGGGCTTTTTCGTTTTAAATCACTAATCACAATTACATCAACAGGACGTAGGGCAGCGGTCAGCCCCCTCCCCTCGGAAGGGAGAAGTCGGTGGTTCGAATCCACCCGTCCTGAATGAGAGTCGGACAAAGATCAATAGTCCGGACGGATCGCATGCGAGACACGCCGCGACGGCGTAATATAGGCATAAGATTCTATTTCCGCCCGTAGTGTTCAATGGCAGCACCCTTGTTTCGGGAACAAGTAGAGGGAGTTCGAGTCTCCCCGGACGGATCCGCTATTTTCGCCTTCGCTATTGTTGACGCGCCGGGCGGGGACCCGCATCAAAGCGAAATGGCGATGAAGTTGTTCAAGCATTCACGGTTGCGCCTGCTTCCGGCCTTCTTGTGTCTGGGGGCGGCAACCCTGCAATGCAGTATGCTGGCCCAACGTTGGTACTACGAGCCCGCCGAATCATCGGCCGCGGACGATGCCGGTGAATACCCGGCCGCGGTTTTGGCCCGCGGAGCCTACACGGTCACGGCCCGCGCCGTCGCCGCTCGCTTCAAACTGGAGCGATACGGGCCCTGCCTGCTGCCCTTGTTCGGCTCCGTTTCTCCCGCTCCCGAGTTTCGCCGCCGCTTGAACCTGGTCCTGACCTTCCGCGGGTCGCCGGATGGACGACCAATGCAAATCAGACCCTATGAGTTTTTGGTCAGGGCGAAACAGGGTGTCTTTGCTCCCACCAGTTTTCAGATTCTGGACGACGGCGGGCGCGTTTCATCCAGCTCCTGGGGCTCGGCCTACTACAATCGCAAGGAATTTTTCTTCGGGCCCGGAAGGATACGGCTCTACTACAAGCTCGACACTTCTAAAACGAGTGCCTTTGAGCTGGAGCCGGCCGGCATAAAAACGAGTCCGAAGACCACGGTCCGTTTCAACTACGAGCGCGACTGGAGGTACACGCCCTTCACCCTGAAGCCGCTCCGGAGCATCGGCGGCCCGGTTCACTGACCGGCCGGAACGACATTCCGGCTTGCCCTGCCGAGCCCGTCCTGATAACTTGCATACCATCTCCGTCGCTTCTCAACTTGAGCGCCCATGGCAATATTCCGCGCAAGGTATAATTCAACTTTCGTAACAGCGCTTTGCTTCGCCCTGGGACTGTCCTTCCTTGCGGCATGCTCGGGTGACTCATCGTCTCCCCGCCGGGAATACCAGGTCCGGAAGGGTCTGCTCGACCTTCGAAAATACGACTTTAATAAGGACTCCGCCATCGCCCTGGACGGCGATTGGGAATTCTATCACGGACAATTGCTGGAGGCTCGGGACTTCGAAACGGACAAAACGAAAAAGGACCCGACGAAAACAGGGAAGACGGAAAAGCGGCGCGCACCTTCCCTGAGCGGATACATTCGCGTCCCCGGCGGATGGAAGGGAATTCGCGTGGGAGATCAGGACCTGGGCCTGCACGGTTACGGCACGTATCGCCTGCGGATTCTACTGCCGCCCGATCCCGGACGCATTGCCATGGTCGTAGGCCCCATCGGCACCGCCTTTCGCCTGATGGCGGGTAATACCTTCGTGGGCGGCCGCGGCACCGTCGGGCGCAACGAACAAGAGAGCATTCCCAATACGATTCCCGATACCTTCGTGCTTGAATCCGCTCGGGGCCACCTGGATTTGATCATGCAGGTTTCGAACTTTCACCATCGTCGCAGCGGGGCCTGGCGTTCCATTAAGATGGGCAGCGTCTATTCCATTCGCCAGGCGCGCCGGCAGTCGGCCTTCCTGGACCTGCTGGTGCAGGGCATCTTGATCATCATGGCTCTGTACCATATGATCTTTATTTTGATTCGTAAACAGGACCGCACGCCGTTCTACTTCGGCCTGGCCGTGTTTTCCATCGCCGTGCGGGAGCTGGTCTCCGGCGAAAAGTACCTGACCTTTCTCTTACCCTTCGCGCCCTTCGAGGCTTTCCTCAAGACGGAGTACATCGCCTTCGGCGCCACGGTCCCATTGTTCGGGCTGTACCTGCACTCCCTGTTCCGCGAGCATTTCTCGTTGCTCTACCTGCGCGTCTTGACCGTCGTTTTCGCGGTCTTCGCCCTGCTCATTCTCGTCACGAAGTCGGGAACCTATTCGCTGTTCATCATCTACTACCAGGTGAACATCATTACGTTCATCTTTTATTCCATTTACGTCGTCGTACGGGCCGCCCGGAGCAAGATTCGCGGCGCCCGCACCATGCTATGGTCCGTGGTGGTCCTGGGCGTTTTCGTCATACACGATATTCTCTATCTCAACGCGGTCATCAATACCATGAGCCTGGCGTCAGTGGGCCTGTTCTTCTTTATTTTCGCGCAAGCCGTCCATTTGTCCAGTCGCCTGGGCGCCGCCTTTACTCGGGCCGAGGAGCTGTCCGCCCAGCTCAAGTCCCGCAACGAACTTTTGTCCGAACGCAATACGGAACTGAACCAGCTCAAGTCCGGACTGGAGGAAAGCGTCTCGGCGCGAACGCGGGAACTGGAAATCGCCAGGGACCGAGCCGAAGCCGCGGCCTATGCCAAGACCATGTTCCTGGCCAACATGAGTCACGAGATTCGCACGCCCATGAACGGCGTCATCGGCTTCACGGATCTGCTCAAGGAAACGGAGCTAAGCGGAGAACAGAACGAATACATCCGTCTGATCGGCGGCAATGCCCGTAATCTCCTGACCATCATCAACGACATCCTGGATTATAGCAAGATCGAAGCGGGTCATATCGAATTCGAGGACATCGACTTTCGCCCCCGGGACATCGTGGAGAACGTCGTCGCTTCCTTGAGCTTGAAGGCCAGCGAAAACGGAAACCACATTGAACTGAATCCGGATCCGAAACTACCGGAACGCCTGCGGGGAGATCCCACGCGACTGGCGCAGGTGCTGACGAATTTGATCGACAACGCGGTGAAGTTCACCGAACGCGGGCGCATCGACGTGGATATAATCGTTCGCTCCATGGACGCGGACCGGGTGAGCCTGGATTTTTCCATCGCCGATACGGGCATCGGCATCAGCCAGGAGCAGAAGCGAAACATCTTCATGATTTTTACTCAGGCCGACTCCGCCACTACGCGTAAGTACGGCGGCACGGGCCTGGGGCTGGCCATCACCCGCATGCTCCTGGAACTGCAGAAATCGGAATTGCGCCTGGAAAGCGAACCCGGCGCGGGCAGCCGCTTCTACTTTACCCTGACCTTCAAGACCGCCGGAGAGCCCGTCCAACCGGGCCGGGAGGAAAAAGAACCGGACGATGACGACGACACCCTTCGCGGCGCCCGGGTTCTTCTGGTGGAAGATAATGAAGATAACGTCCTGCTGGCGTCCCTGCATTTAAAGAAAATGGAAATGGTCGTGGACGTGGCCGGAGACGGACTGGTGGCGCTGGAAAAAGTACGCGATAATCAATATGACGCCGTGCTCATGGACCTGCAGATGCCGGTCATGGACGGCTA
>CAZGYS010000120.1:0-12932 GCA_964530305.1 uncultured Leptospiraceae bacterium | reverse complement strand
TGGAAAAGAACCAGCGCTCCGCAAGCCAGCGCGAAGGACAGCCCGCGCGCGGCGGCCAGGCTTTCTCCCGTAAACTTATAGACGCCGGACAGGAGCACCATGTACAGAGGCGAATTCCAGAGCGTGGCCTGGTCCATGCCGGGCAGCAGGCCCGCGAGAACGGACGTGGCGAAGACTCCCTTTTCAGCCAGGTTGACGGCGGGACTGGAGAAGAGCGTTTCGTCGGGCCAGACCGGGGGCCAGCTCAAGTAGCTTACGCGCGTAAGAATAAAAAGAACGAGCAGGGGTAGAAGGTAGGAAAAAACCCGGAAGGCCTCAGTCGGCTGCCATGGCGGCGATGGCCTCGCTCTCTTGATCATAGATACTGAAGACCTGGCCGATCTCCACTACGTCCATGACTTTTTTCACCACGGGCGATACCTCACACAGGCACATGCGGCGGTCCACGGCGCCCAGTTGGCGATACGAAGCCAGCAAGGCGCGAATACCGGAAGAGGACATGTAGGTAACTTTCGAAAGATTGATGACCAGGTTGCGAGGCTCGGCCTGGATTCTTTCCACGACGGCGTTTTCGAAGCTTTCGGATTTACTCAGATCGAGGCGACCGCTCAATCGTACCACCTGGACGCCGTCCTTATTCTCCCAATCTAATTCGATGTCGATGCCCATTGTGACGGACCAGGGTAAATTTTCTGAATTGTCAGGTCAAATTATAAAAATTATGTCGCGCGGGGCGAGTCGTGGTACTACTCGGAGGTGCCGCGCTTGCCGTCGCTCAACCAGATTTTCTTCCAGGCCATGGTCCAGTCGTGCCAGGCGGCTCGCCGCAGGCGATTCTGAGTCAACTCATCGTCGACCAGCTCGCACAGCTCCACAAGCTCACGGCGATAATACAGCAAACGCTCCCAGGTTCGATTTTCCTGATCCATTCCCCTTTTTTATCGACTGTCCGGCCGTTATTATTCACGAAATCCTCGATGTTCCACCCCGTGTATCGGAGATTGCTGGCCGAGCTGGGGCCTTCCGGCTGGTGGCCGGCCAAATCGCCCTTTGAAGTGATGGTGGGAGCCGTCCTGGTCCAGAACACAAGCTGGACCAATGTGGAGCTGGCGCTGTCGGAACTCCGACAAAGGCGCTTGCTGAATCCCCGTTCAATGGCGGCCGTCCCCCGAGATGAGCTGGCTTTGATCGTCCGTAGCTCCGGATACTACAATCAGAAGGCCCGCAAGCTCCATGAATTTCTGGCCTGGTATGGCCGTTATGGATATTCTCCGGTCCGGGTCCGGCGGCATTTTCGTGATAATTTGTCGGAACTCCGACAAGAGCTGCAGGGAATTCACGGAATCGGGCCTGAGACCGCTGATTCCATCCTTTGTTATGCCCTGGAACTGCCGTACTTCGTCGTGGATAAGTACACCATGCGCTGGTTGGAGCGCTATCGCCCGGCACGGGCCATGCACGAATATGAGCCCTTGCGAGCGGCCGTGGAGCGCGAGTTCAGGCGAAAGTATCCGGGCGAAAACCTCGTTCCCCACTACAATGAGTTCCACGCCCTGCTGGTGCGATTGGGCAATGGCTTCTGCAGGAAGACCAACCCCGCCTGCGGACAATGCCCTCTCCGCCGGACCTGCGCCCTGGGAAGAGAAAACGCGGCCAAAGTACGCGCCGGCACCGAATCAAAAAAGCCCCGTTGAGGCGATTTTTTTCTTGTTGGTCCGCCCGGATTGAAGCCCAATGCGAAAATGCGCGTCAAAGCAATTCGAAATATTTCCGTGTTCGCCGTTTCGGCCATGGCCCTCTTCGCCGCGGCCTGCGGCGATTCGTCCGAAAAGAAAGTTCCCGTAGCGCCCGCCGACCAGGGTCCGAAAAAACCCGCCATGGTTTTCCTGGGTGACAGTCTAACGGCCGGCCGCGGAGTACGGCGTTCCCAGGCGGTACCGGCTCTCATTCAGGCGAAAGTGGATAAGGCCGGGTTGGAGTATCGCGTCGTCAACGCGGGGCGTTCGGGGGATACGACGCGCGGCGGCCTGTCGCGATTGCCCTGGTATCTACGAGATTCAATGAACATGCAAATCCTGGTCATCGGCCTGGGCTCCAACGACGCCATGCGCGGCCAGGATCTAAAGTCCATTGAAACGAATCTGCGTTCCATCATTCGCAAGACGCGCGCCGCCAAACCGAAAGTGAAAATCTTTCTGTGGCAGATGCACACTTTTACCAGCATGGGCGCGAAATACGCCGGTTCCTATTCGAAGGTATTCCCCCGCGTGGCGCGCTCGGAAAAAATCGTTCTGCTGCCTTTTCCCTTGCGTGGAGTGGGCGGAGTGGCTAAATTGAATCAGTCGGATGGAATCCATCCCAACGTAGAGGGCACGCGTATCGTCGCCGACAATCTCTGGCGGGATCTGCGTAAGCATTTGTAAAGATCCGCGAAGGTCCATGAGCATCTAAAAAAGCCCGGTAGTCACTTGGTACGTATCCATAAGCACGCAACAATCGCCGCGGAGACCCGACGGGAAATCGCGCTCTCGCGCTTCGGTCTATTAGTCGGACTACTCTTCGCGTATTTCGGGTTCGCGGCCTGTGCTTCCGTGCCCCATTACGGCGGAGTGGAGACGGATACGCCCCGAGATGAAAAGGTGCGCGTCGTGCCCGTGGGCGTGAGCACCATCGCCATCAACTCGCGTTCCCATGCATTCAAGGGCAAATTTTTTATTCCGCCCGGTTCCTATACCATGCTGCTGGGTTTGTCTTCCGGGTATAAATCAAAGTACAAGCAAAAGGTCAGCTTCACCGTAGGCGGCGGCAAACAGGTCTTTCTCTGCGCCGGAAAAGATCGCGCGCAAAAGAAGTGGAAGCCCCACGTGAAAATCGCGCCGCCGGAACCGCGCTGGTGGTTCTCTTCTACGCCGGATGCCTGCTCCTGGGCTGAATAGCTTTGCCCTTAAGGAACCGCGGGAAAAAACAAAAATCGCGGCAAAAACAATCCAACCAAACGGTAATCCATGAAAGAAATTACTCCCCTGGGTGAACGCGAATTCGAACCCCGCGTCGAAGACATTCACATTCCCTCCCTGCATCCGGCCATGGATAAATTCCTGGTCGGCGTGCGCCCGTCCATTACGACGAAGATGGTCTGTCTGCGCGGCGTCGATAATAACTACTTTTTCGAACACGCCGTATTCGAAGGCATTCACGAGGCGGATCTGAAACTCACCGCCATGGCCTCACGGCGAGCCCTTTCGCGAGTGGCCGACGGTACGCCCCCGGAGTATCTAACGGGTATCGCCGACGTCTCCGAGAGCATTCCCCTGACTTCGCCCGACAATATTTCGGTATCCATGATTCGTCGCGCGGCCATTGAACTTACGCAATCGCCTTCTCCGGAAGTGCGTTTTCTGGATCTCAAGGACGACCTTGATCTGATTCACCCCGGCATTAAGAGTCTGTTGCGTCCTTACATGCACATGGCGGTGGGCCTGCCCCTCTACGCGGGAACGATTCCCCTGGGCGTGGTGTGGGGCTTGTCTTCGCACCCCTTCAAGAGCGGCGAGAAAAAAGAGATCGAACGCCACCTGGCGTCCTTCTTTACGGCGGTGTCCACGATTCTCGCGGCGGAACTGATGTCGGGAGATCCGGACGCGGGCGCCGTTAAACGCGGCATTGAAAACGCGGACACGGCTTCGCGCTATATTCGAAATTTGAGAACCAATGTGGAAGGGCAAAATCGCCCCGTGCGTACGATCATCGCGCACTCCCACCAGTACGGCACGGACTATCGTCTGGACGTTAGTTTTATTGTTCCCACGTCCCGGGGTTTCGCCGTCAGCCTGAAACGCTTCCTTCCCGCGAAACCCAGAAGCACGAAAAACGTGCTCTTGATGATCCCCGGTTTTTTTAATAATCGTACCTTGCTGGATCGCCTTTCGCGGGAGATGGCGCTCAAATACGGCTATGTCGTCTTTTCCCTGGATCTTCGCGGGCGTTCCCGCGAAACCATGGCGGACACTTCCATGCTGGACCGCGGCTGGACCGTGGACGATTACATCTGGGAGGATTTTCCCGTGGCCGTGAACTGGATTTCGCGCCAGTATCCCGACGCGAAGATCGTCGTCTACGGTCACAGCATGGGCGGCATGCTGCCGCGATTTTATACGGGCGCCTACGAGACGGCCAAACGCGTCCTGGACTATGAAATTCTACCGGACCCTCGGAGTCACCTGGCCGGCATCGTCACCATGACGTCGCCCACGTACATCAACATTCGCCCCAGCATGCCCGGCTTCGAGGCCATCAAGAAAGGCGCGCAGGCGGTAGCGGGCTCGAGCATTGCCGCGAAAGTAATCAATCTGTTTTCATCCACGGTCTCCGCGGCCGTGCCCACCATCGGCCCGCGCGAATTCTTCTCCTTCCTGCACGGAACCATGGACGCCATGCCGGACATAACTTATAAAGTGGGGACGTCGGTACCCACCATTCGCGATTTCGTCGGCTATAAACAGATTACGCCGCCCGAATGGTATTTCCTATTGGAAGATACCTTCTGCACGGAATCCATCAAGTCCATTACGCAATTCGTTAAGTCGCAATTAATGCAGGGCGGTTATTATTCCTTCGACGGTACCATCAATTACACCGAAGAGCAAAAGAATATGGACCTGCCGTTGTATACGATCATCGGGACGCGGGACAGGATTGCCACTCCGGAGACCGTTCGCTCGGGCGATGAAATGGTACCGTCCCAAAACAAGGTCGTCGGCGAATATCCGCAGGGACACCTGGGAATTTTGCTGCATCCGGGCACGGTGGAGAAAATCGCCGCGGATACGCACGCCTGGTTGAAGAAGCTCTAAACTTCGTTGGCGGCTTCCCGCAGGCTTTGTAAAATCGTCGTGCTTACGATGGCGCGGGTTGTCGGAGTGGTTTCCCTTGCCGAGGCGATGCGTTTGAGCAGATTCGCCCGCGAAGCCGCGTCGCAAATCTCAAGTACCCTCGCCGTCGCGGACGGTTCGATGCGTCCGAGAACCATGGCCGCCGCGGCCGGGCTCTCTTTCGTCAGCAGGGAATATAGAATTTTCGGATCCGTTTGGGCGATTTCGCGCCATCGTTGATCATCGGCCGGGTCTTCCGCGGGCGATTCGTCCATCGGTTGGTCCTCCGTCGGCATCCAGGTCTTAACATCGGGATAAGGCGCGGGTGTCAGAACGCGCGCGTAGCGCCTCCGGTCCGCGCCGAAGCCGCCGCCGATTTCGCCTTCGCGGACGCGCCCGTCCGAAAACTCCAATCGCATGGGAGTGCCCACCTGCGTCGGCAGTGGAATGAAAGTTCGCTCATTCCACCGTGCGATTTCGTCCAGCCGGAATCGGGCTTCGCCCAGAATCATGCGGCAAACGACGCCGGCTTGTTCCTTCTGTCGGTCGATTTCACGCTGGAGGGCCGCGCGCTCCGATAAGGGATCGCGAGGGTTTTCGGGCGTAACCGAATATTCCTCGGAAAGGATGACTCCAAACATGTCGTACCGGAAAGCGACGTCGACGCGCGCCAGCAACTGGTCTTCGATATACAGATACCCGGGATCGTCGACGCCCTCTTCAAAGACGATGATTGTATCATCTACCAGGTTCGCCGCGTCGTCCGGAGGGACCAGTGCTCGACCCAGTTCGACTCGCACGGTTACGTATATGCGATCCAGTTGGGGATCAGGCGGAACAAGGCCGCCCTCCATCACCTCCACCGCGTCGCCCCGATCGTTCATGCGTACGCGGCCCAGCGCGAAATCGCCCATGGTCAGAACTCCTTCGCGTCCGGCGAATTCGCGGGGTGAAACGGCCGCTTCAAAATCGCCTACGGCGACTTTCTCAAAGGGTAGTACCTTGTCCGGAAAACGAGCTCGGGCGTCGAGCAAGGGATCCCGCGCGAAATCGGCGAGCGGGTTGTGATGCCGTTCATTGCTCACGGCGAGTCTCGAAATCAAAAAATGTTCGTGAAGACGCGTCGCGGGGAAGGGGAATGACGGAGCCGGGCCCAAGTTCCCTCAGCTCCCCATTTGAAAGGGGGCCATGGGCTACCGAAAAATCGCCGTGCAGGCGTACATGGGGAAATGTCGGGTTGTCTTCTTTGAGGTGCGCTTTTTTCGTTTTGCCGGCGGACTGCTCACGAGTTTGCTCATTGCGTCGACGTAGAATATCCTTATTACTCAACAGGGGAAACAGGGGGCGCAGCAGGAATCGCGGCATGCAGATGCAGAACTGTTCGTCCAGGTATTCTCCGCCGTACTTGCCGAGTCGCATACTCATGACGGTGAGAACGGTCGTTTCCGCGGGCTCCGCGATTGTATAGGCGTCGTCGAGCGGGAGCATCGTCGGGGGGCGGGGATCAAGATCGATATGAAAACCCCATGCCTGACGCAGTATGGGCATGAGTTCAAGGGTCAGCTGTTCCAGGAGTTTGTTTTCCAGCGGCGTCAGGGCTCGTTCGTCCGGGGGCAACGTCCCGGTTCCGCCCAGCATGGCGTCCACCAGGCCCAGGGCAATCCCGGGCGCGAAGGACATCAGAATTGAGCCGCCCAAACCGAGGGCTTTTATCTCCAGCAGGGGCGTAGGCTTCGCAAGGGATACCACGAACTCCTCCAGGGTTAGTTCATTCGTGGACTCATTAAAAATACGGCACTCAATTCCCAGACGTCGTCGTAGGTATGCATCGGCTCTATAGGCGAACGAAGCGTTCGCGGAATTAATGGCGGCGATTTGCTCCAGGGTAGTCGTGTCCGCCTTAAGTAAGCTGTAAACTCGGGGCGACCCCGTATCATACATGGGATTGTACAGTCCCGAAGCCTCCCGGTCAGAGAGACTTTCGTCTTCTCCCGGGGAGAGAAGTTTGTCGATATCCTCCTGGCTTAGCGTACCGTCGCCGCTTGAGCGCCAATCCTTCTTTTCTTCCGGCATGGGCTAGAGTTCGCGGGAAGACGCGCGCGTCTCTGAATCCGATCCGTCCGCGGAGGGGTCGAACCAGCCTTCGTCGTCCTGAACCAGGTTTTCCAACCCGCGAAACAGTTTGTCCGCGTTCTTCGCGGATTGCTCGGCGCCGTCCATGGCGATGTCCCGTAGTTGTTCCGCCGTTTTCAGTATGGGATCTACATTCATGGTTTTCATCTCCTTAAGTTAGACGTCGCCCTTGTTGGTTGTGTTCTTCTCGTCGGTTACTTCCGGACTTGTTTCTTGCCCCGCCGGTTCCCTGGAGGCGGCGGTCATTAGCGCCAGGATTTTCGAGGCTTGCCGGGAGCCGTCAAAATGCCGCGTTGTAGATTCATGAGTTTGCAATCGTTCGGCCAGGTGGGCGTCCATGGCGTTCAAGACTTCCAGGTCCATGGTCTCAATGGACGCGATGCGATTTGTAATTTGCGGACGGTTTTCCGGGTCGAATCGCTCCAGCACCCGGGCCGCTTTGTCTTCGGGAAGACGAATCAGAACGGCGGCCGTGATCGCCGGACTTTCCGTCCGTAGAAGGAAATATAGTTTGTCTTCGTCCGCCCCGGCGATGGCTTGAAAGTCGTTGTTATTGGTCGCGGTTTTCGCCGGTGTATTCGACGACGATTGCTTTGCCGGCGGGAGGGCTTCATGATCTCCGCGGATACGAACGGCGCAGTATGAATCCTCCTGGCGAATATAAACGGGGAAACTTCGACCGTTTTCCAGCTCCAGGCGCGGGGCCGTGCTCGCGAGGGTCTCCAGTTTCAGAATCGAGCCCTGCGTAAGAGAGGCTATTTCACGAAGTTGCATGCGTCCGCGGCCCATGACTACCCGGTATTCAAGCTCGGCCTTGAGGCGTTGTCGGCGAACGGTCGCGCGCATGGACTCGTCCGTCGTAAGTCCGTCTCGCGCGGGTGGGGGAACAATCAAGTTCACATCTCGGATGCCTACATGGTCGTCCACGACGACGATTTCACCCCGGGCGATGAGCAAGCCGTCCATATACAGATTGCCGACGCCTCGTTCGTTGTCTTTGAGCACAAAAGTCGAACCCACGTCGAGTTTCGGTACTTCCCGTAGGGGCAACCGTCCGCGATAAAACTCCAGGCGCAGCTCGACGGAAATATCATCTACTTCCGGATCGGGGATGGATAGTCCGTCGGAGAGAACCTCGATTTCGTTTCCCGCTTCATTGAGGCGAACGGCTCCCAGGGCATGATCGCCCATAACCAGTACGCCGTCTCGATCGCCTACATCGCCTGGGCGCACCGAGGCGATTTGCTCGGCCGCCTCGAATTCAGGCCAGGTTGAATCGCCCTGAGCGAAACGCGCGTGCAGCGGCAGAGGGAGTGCTAGAATAGCTCGGCGAAACTCCTGCTCGTGTTGTCGCTTGCTTTCCTCTTCCAATTCCTTTTTTGATTTATCCGCCATCTCGTTTCACTCCGGGAATTACTTCGAAGAACGGCCTGCCGCGAGGCGAAAGGGGGAGGCGATCGCCCCGACGGATCCCCTCCAGCCGGCCGCGATCCACGCGCCCGTGACCGGCCTGGAAATTCCCATGGCGGCGAACAAGGGGATTGCCCGTGTGTCCGCTGCCTTCGCCTTCACGAAGTTCGTGAGCGACTTTGCCGTCCGGTACGGGTCGTCTTTTGACGGGCTCGGTCAGGTCTCGAATCGTGTCCCTGGATAAACAAAAGCTCGCGCATCCCTCGGTGTCGCCGACCTTAATGTCCATTTCCACCAGGGTAATATTCTGGTGGCGGTGAAAGGCATCCAGGAAGGAGGGATTGGGTTCAGTCGCTACCAGGCGTGCATGCAGACCGGCGGCCGGCGGCAGGACGTCGCGCCAGTATTGAATGAGCTTTCGCAAAATCGGCTGGAAGGCGGCGATTTCGGCGGAGGTCGTCTGGGAAGATTCGGGGCGTTGTTCCTCGGAAACTCCTCCCAGCAGGGAGTCCAGGAGCGCGAAAAAGACGGACTTTCCCAGGTCGAACAAGACCGGGTCTTGACCCGGGCCTGAATCCAGCGTCGCGACGAAGGCGGAATTGGATAGAATGCTCATGTACTCGGCCATGGTCATTTGATCCACGCTGCGAAGGTGAACGGAGATAGGCAGGCCGGTCCTCTGCTTTAGATCCGCGCGCAGGGTCAGAGCGAATTCCTCTTGTATTTTTTGCAACGCGCGTATGTCCTCGCTTGTACTGGGAAAAGTGTCGGAGAAATCATATGACGCAACTCTCGAACCCATGCGTACATCGTGGTGATCTTCTGGAACACTTTCGCCCCCGGAAAGGGACGCGAGCAAGGCGTCTATTTCGCTCTGCGAAAGGATTTCGTCCTTCTTCTTTTTCTTGCGCGAACCCGAAGCCGGCGCCTCTTCGTCCGGTTCCGAGCCCATGTTCAGCAAGAGGTCAATTTCCTCCTGGGTGAGGGAGCCGTCGCCATTGCTTTTGGAAGTCATGGGAACGACTCCTCCGCTCGGCGAACGCAGCGAAGGATTTCGTCCGCGGTAGCTCGCGCAACACAGAATTCGAGAGAGCCGGAGCAATCGCCCAGATCCACCTTAAAATTCAATGCGATGAACCCGTCCGACGGCGAAGGAAGGGACATGGCGAAAGGGTCCGTTTCATAGTTTAACGGTTCGGGATGGATGCCCAGGCGGTCCGGGAGTATTCGACTCCACATGTTAAGGATGCGGGTGACGAGCGCCCCGGCAATGGCGATTTCGGTTGGTGTCGCTTCGCGGTTTTTCACCGCGCCGATGCTTCCGCCCAGCATGGAGTTTATGATGGCAAACAGCAGGGACGGATCCATGACGAAAAAAGCAGGGTCATGACCCGGGCCGAGTCGCAAGCGCGCGATGAACCCCGGATTTGGCAGAATGCGCAGGTATTTATTCAGGGTCACCGGGCTGAAGCTTTCCGGGCGCGGGAACGCGGGCAGGCCGGTCCTGCTTTCCAGGTATTCACGCAGGGCCTTGATGAAAGGTTCGTGAGCATCTTGCAATACCCGAACATCGTCTGTCCGTAAGGCACCGCGTCGGTGAAAATCATAGAAGTGGATTACGCGCTGTTCGCCGACCATGGAATAGTCTTCCGGGTCGATCTCGCCCGCGGCAATAGCCTCCAGCAACCAATCAAGCTCCGCCTGGTTCAGGTATTTTCCAGGCACGTTCAGCCTCCACCGGGCACGGTACCCGGACGTGACGTGGCCGGAGGGCGTCGCAGAGCACGAGGCAGGGCGCGACGATAGCGGACGCTGTACCTGAGTTCGTAAGAGCGAGCCGCGCGAACGGGACGCAGGAGCAGGGCGTAGACTTCCGAGCGAGCCGGCACGATGCGCGTGTAGGGCGTGGGCCGACTGGAGGTAAGGTTTCGTTTGCGAAACGACAGCGTCACTTCCTGGGGCTTGCTCTCGCTGTTGCGAATGAATACCAGGGACGTATCGTCTACGCGGTCGAAGCGAACCTTGACGCCCCTGCCGGCGGGGATGGCCTTGCGATAATCGCGATAGGTTTCATCGCGCAGCTTACTTCCAAGCACAACGGGAAATTCCGGTTTGCCGGGATGACGGGCATAGTACCAGCCCGGCTCGATGCGCACATTGCGATTCTCATGATCCGTGAACAGCGTCGGTATGGTGCGGCGACGTCCATTGTAGCTCCGTCCCAGCACGTGAAAATGCAGGTGCGGCCCGTCCGACTGTCCGGTGTTGCCGCTGTAGCCAATCAACTGACCGGCTTCGACTTGATCGCCCTTGCGCACGGCTACGCCGCCGTATTTCAGGTGCGCGTAGTCGGCGATGGTGCCGTCCTCATGGTAGACGCGGATGTAGTTGGAATGATTCGCGTAGCGTGGTCCCGGACCGCCGATCCGGGAGTCCGATTTAACGTCGATGACCAGCCCGCCGCGCGCGGCGAAAATAGGCGTGCCGATGGGCATGGCGAAATCCAGGGAATAATTCAAGCTGCCGCGATGAGACGTACGTCCATTGTAACCCTGACTGACTTTGTGTTTGGTGCCGTGGGCGAAGGGCAGGAGATAAATACTGGAGTTGTCGTGACGCACCGTCGCGGGGTCTCGATTTCCGGGTCGGACCGCCAGGTTCAAGGTATAGTAGCGCCCCTTGCTCGGGTCGGCCGGCCGCAGACTCAGAACCTTGCGATCCCGGGTGCCGGGTTCCACGACGAAGCCATGGGGCAGCTTGACGTCGGCGTTCATGTTAACCAGACGGGCGAACGAAAGCTCCGCCCAGTAGGACACCACATCGGTATTGCTGACGTAGAAATCGATGCGATTGTCCACGGTTCGACGCTGGATTTTGATCGGGTTGTCGCGGCCGCTGTTGGCGCGGGCGTCCCGACCGGCATCGAGGAGGAAGGCGATTCCCAGCGCGAGGATCAGGGCCGAACTTTGTATGAATCTAATGCGGGTCATACTTTCTTTAGACTAAATTTGACGGGGGACGTTCACGGCCCGGATTCCAGAATAAGGCTCCGGGCTCCTTTCGACAATGCATTTCCCGGTCCGACGATGCAGGCAATAGAGGCTTCCAGGGCCGCCGCCGCGTCACGCAGCGCGCGCTGGAAGCCTCGATTTCCTGAATCGTCGGACCGGGAAATCGAGGCTTCCAGGGCCGCCGCCGCGTCCAGCAGCGCGCCCTCCGCGCCGGGAGCGCAGGCCAGCATGATGCCGGGGGGCATACCGGTTTTCGGATCCGCGTAGCGCCAGGCCGGAATGGTGATGGCCGGCAAGTTCATGTAGTTACAAAAGGTCAGGGGCGTCATGATGCCGTTGACGCCCGGGCGCAGGGAAGCGCGATTCATTCCACCGTGCTTCGGGGCTATGAAACCGATCGTGGGAAAGATCAGGATCCCGTCCTTGCCCAAAACGCGGTGGTACTTCTCCCGGCCGGTTTCATACGCTTGAATGATCTTTTCAATTTTCTTCTTATTGCGCGTGCGCACCACGGGCATGGTCAACAACATCTGAAACAAACCGCCGTCGATGGTCCCGCGACCGATCATGCGGCGAAACAGCTCGCCCATTTTGGAAAATTTTTCGCCCTTTGCGGTCGTGAGATTTTTCAACATCTCGTTTTCGAATTCGTACGTAACGATTTGTTGCAGGTTCAAAAAGTATTGGGGCACTTCCGGAAAGGCCTGCTCTTCGCGTTGCATGCCCGCCTCTTCCAGGGCTTCGTCCGCGTTGGCGTAGGCTTGCGCGATGCTTGCGTCCTTGATCTTCATGCGAAAGGGATTGGGAATGATCAAACGCAGTCCCCGGGGAGCGGCCGGTTCCTCCAGGGGCTCCCGGGCGATTACATTGTAGGCCAGGCGAACGTCCCGCACCGAGCGCGCCATGGGTCCCAGGCAAAGCCAGGTGTCCGTGTATCCGTGTACCACGGGCCAGGTTCCGGTTTTGTCCACCGCGCCCGAGGCCGGTTTGAAACCCACCACGCCGTTGAAGACGCCGGGAATGCGCAGGGAGCCCAGGATGTCCGAACCGAAACCCAGCACGGAAGAGCCGGAAGCCAGCAGCGCGCCTTCACCGCCGGTGGACCCGCCGGCCGTGCGCGTGGGATCCAATCCATTATTGGTTCGTCCGAAGCGATTGTTGGTGGTTTCCCCCGTCATGGCGAATTCGGGAACATTACTACGGGCGATGATGATTGCCCCGGCCTGCTTGAGCTTTTGGACTATGACGGCGTCGGTCTGGAACTCCGCGGGCGGCATGCGCACGGAACCGGCGGTGACGACCTGGCCGGCCAGGCCGTAGGTTTCCTTGATGGTGATGGGCAGTCCGGACAGGGGACCGGAGGCGGGGCGGGCGGCCTGCTTCAGGGCTTCTTCTCGGAACACTTGAGTCGCGCCGTTAATCCGCGCGTGGTTGGCTTCAAGTCGATCCAGGTATTCGCTCACGACTTCCCGGGAGCTGGTTTCGCCCGCCTGGATCCGACGCAGGG
>CAZGYS010000119.1:0-12939 GCA_964530305.1 uncultured Leptospiraceae bacterium | reverse complement strand
GGGCCGACTACCCGGGGGCGCGCGCGGGAAGCCGGAACGGGTCATCGTCATCGGAGCGGGCATCGCCGGGCTGGCGCCGCGCGGGCGTTGAACCGGGAAGGCGTCGAGACGGTGCTTCTGGAAGCGCGCAATCCCCCCGGCCGCCGACCTGCGGGCCCCACCGAGCGCGAAATAAATTATATTAATTATTTTTCTTGCTTTAGTAACAAAACGGACCAGCCGGAGCGAAATACGCCCCTGTCCGGCCTCCGTTTCGTTGAATTCCATTGAAAACGGGTCAAAAAGCACCGTTCTGGAGCCATCTGAATTTAGTTCAGGTTCGGAGGGCACCCATGGGCGAATCAAAGTTCGCGAAACTTGTCTTTGGAGATAGAGTGAACTTTTCCATGGAACATCGCATTATCAATGCGTTCTTCGCGTTCAGCTTGCTGACCGGCGTCGTCTTCATACCACTGATGATCTTGAGCGGCATGCCCATGGATAATATCGCCGTGCTGGGTGTCGTGACGCTGGCCGGCGCCGCCAGTTACTACCTTTCGCGCTTCCAGGGGATGTATCGCGCGCTGGTTCCCTTCATCATCGTGATGCTGTGGGTCTATCTTATCTTCGGCTGGCTCTTCGCCGCGGGAATTTTCGGCACGCCCCACTACTTTTTCATACTACCTTTATTACTTTCGGTTATTTTTTATCGCGGATTCAAACGGAGTTTCTTTATCGCGACGACGTTACTGATTCTTTTTACGCTCTACGGCATCCAGTATTCATACCCCCGGTGGATACGGGCCTACGCTTCCCCGGAGCTGCATACGTCCATGAAAATGGCGGGGCACTGCATCAACTTACTCATGCTGGTCTTCCTCGTGTACGCGGTCGTCGGCACGGTGGACCGAGAACGCGCGCGCGGCGAAAGTCTCCTCCGCAACATACTGCCGGGGCAAATCGCCGAGGAACTCAAGAACACCAATCGTGTTAAACCGCGCGACTACGACTCGGCCACGGTCCTGTTCACGGACTTCGTGGGCTTTACCCGCATCGCCCGTGACATGAACGCGCCGCGCCTGGTGCACGCCCTGGATCTGTATTTCTCGCGCTACGATGAAATCGCCCGCAACCGCGGCCTGGAAAAACTAAAGACCATCGGGGACGCCTACATGTGCGCGGGCGGAGTCCCCCGGAGTAATCACACCCATGCCCAGGACGCTTGCCTGGCGGCGCTGGAACTACTCCACTTTATTCGCGAACAGGAACGCGAAGACGAATTTCGCGAACGGATGTTTCCGGAGATTCGCATAGGCATTCATACCGGCCCCGTAACCGCGGGAATCGTCGGCCGGGACAAATTCGCCTACGACATCTGGGGCGATACGGTGAATACGGCCGCGCGCATGGAGTCCGCGGGCAGCGCCAATAGAATCAATGTATCTCATCGAACCCATGAATTGGCCCGCGCCTACTTTGAATTCGAAAGCCGGGGCGAAATCGCCGCCAAGGGCAAGGGCGATTTAAGCATGTACTATTTACTGCGCCTCAAGCCCGAATATTCCGCGGATGAATCAGGTTACCGGGCAAACGAGGCCTATTTTCGCGCCATGGGCATTCAAGGCTCGGGTTTCCATTTGTAAACGGGTCGAATTTCAACGGCCCCGACCCGGGCTTCCGGAATGCGAACGGCCGCGGCCACCGCCTGGTCCATGGATTCGCACTCGATGAGATAGTATCCGGTCAAATGCTCTTGTTGTTTGCGTACCAGGCCGTCCTCAACCCGGCGCTTTCCATTTCGTATCCGCACCGTTCTGGTCGACGCCGCTTTCCGCAGGACATTGGAACTCACATAAGCATTCTCCCGGCAGAGATCCTTGTATAGTTCCCGATGCTCCCGATCAAATTTCGCGTGCTCGTCCGAGCCTTCCGCCGGCTCACTCTCATCTTCCCTGTATATCAGCAATAGAAATTCCATCACAGCCTCCCGGTCACCACGCAAAGAACGACCATGGCCGTAATTCGAAATTCCCTTGAAAAAACTTCACACTTCGAAGATCCCTTTCGCCGGCGCATAAGAAACGAAACCACCGGCCGGGACCGCGCCCTGACCCCGCAATTCCGCGCAAATCGCCTCCGGAAGCATACGTAATAAAAATACCCAACCCATACGCACAAGTTAGTCGGTATGTACATCAAGTATCGCGCGAAACCGGACCGCGGGCTTATCAAATATTCGAGCGCCGCTCGGATTTTTCATATTTTTAAAAATGTATTTGATCATCCCGCGGGGCTTCGCCTATCGATCCGGAATCATGAGCATCGCCAAAGATACATTCATTCAATTGACCGATATGCGCGCGAAGACCAACGGAGAAGTAAACGCCTATCGTTTCCTGGGTGACGGCGAAAACGAAAACTCCCGGCTGACCTTTCGCGAACTCCAGACGGCATCCCGACGCATGGCGCGCGCTTTGAACGCGCTTTCGCGCCCGGGTGAAAGAGTTCTGCTGTTCCTGCCTTCCGGACCGGAATTTATAGTCGCCTTTCACGCCTGTCTCCGCGCCCGCCTCATCGCCGTGCCGGCCTTTACTCCCGGCCTGAATCAAGCCGCCGCGCGCATCGCATCCATCATCCGAGATTGCGCTCCCACGCTCATCATCACGGATGAAAAAACGCGCGGACGCCTGACCAGGAACGGTGCGCCCGCGGGAGAAGCCCTACAAGCCATGCGCATGCTTACTCCCGGCGAACTGAATCAGGTCGAACTCGCCCCGGAGCGAACTCCGCCGGCAGCGCGCGACATCGCCTTTCTGCAGTACACCTCGGGCTCCACCGGCCGGCCACGCGGCGTTCGCGTATCCCATGGGAACCTCATGGCCAACAGCGAAATGATTCGCGCGTCGTTCCAACTGTCGGAGGAATCCGTCATCGTAAGCTGGCTGCCTCTGTTCCACGACATGGGCCTCATCGGCCCCGTGCTGCAACCCTTATACAGTGGAGGCCGCGCCGTCATCATGCCGCCCGCCGCCTTCATTCAAAAACCCGTTCGATGGTTGCGAGCCATTCACGCTTACGGCGGCACGACGGCCGGCGGACCGGATTTCGCCTATCGCCTCTGCGCGGAACGGGTCACGGCCGAGGAAAAAGCCGGCCTGAATCTATCCACCTGGCGAACGGCCTTCAACGGCTCCGAGCCGGTGCGAACCGACACGTGCGAAACCTTTGCGCGCGCTTTCGCCAGGCAGGGCTTTCGCCGCGACGCCTTCCTGCCCTGCTACGGCATGGCCGAAACCACCTTGCTTGTCTCCGGCGATTCCAACGGTTACGAAACCATGCCCCTGGGCGATGAAAAAACCTACGTGAGTTGCGGCCGCTTTGACTGGGGCGATCAAGAACTGCGAATTTCCGATCCGGAGACCGGCGCCGACCGTTCAGAACTCGAAATCGGCGAAATACAGGTACGGGGTTCCCATGTGACTTCCGGCTACTGGGGCGATTCGCCGAAGCCTGAACCTGAGCCCAAGCAAAATAACCGTCCCTGGTTGCCCACGGGCGATCTGGGGTTCGTCCATGCCGGACGACTGTTCATTGCCGGGCGCATCAAGGACATCATTATCATGCGGGGGCGTAACTACTATCCCGACGACCTGGAAAAAACGGCCGAGGCGGCCCATCCTTCCCTGCGCGCACCCGGTTTCGCCGCGGCTTTCGCTTTGCCGAATGATTCCGGAGAATCCCTGGGTCTGGCCATGGAAACGCGCCGCGATGCCCGCGACTTCGACCCGATTCAGGTGGGAGACGCCGTGGCCGCGGCGCTCCTGCGCGAGTTCGAGGTAACGCCCGCTCAAATTTACTTCCTGCGCGTCAACGGCATTCCCCGAACTTCCAGCGGCAAGATTCGCAGAAGTCGCGCGGCGGAGATGATTGCCGACGGCACGGCGCCCATCCTGGGTCGATGGCCCGCGACGCAATCGCCATTGCAAACCGATCCCCAATCGAATAGTCGGCGGGACGAAACCGATATTCGCGCCTTCATTTCCGGCTGGCTGGCAAGGCGATTGAATATTCCCCAGGAACAAATCGAACACGGGCGCCCCATGGCGGCCTATGGGCTGGACTCCATAATCGCCGCGGAAGCGGTGGACGCCGTCCAGGAACACCTTAAGTTAAGCGTGGAACCCTGGGCCTTTTATGAGGCCGACACCATCAATGCCCTGACGGATCACCTGGAGCAACTTCGACGCGGAGAAACTCCATCGCCGCCGACTTCATCGAAGGCTTCCTCAGAAGATTCGCTCGGAGAAATCGCCGCGACCGAACCGACGAACGTAACCCTGCCTTCTTTTCTTCCGGGCGATTCGTCCGTCGCCCCGGAGCAGCCGTCGCAAACGACCACCGCCCCCATTCGCCCGGGGCCTTTACGCGGGAGCGACGATGTCGCCCTGACCGACTTCCAACCCTACCAGGGCACTCGCGTCATTCCACAGGACAAGCTGCTGGAATACACCGCCTGGATGCTGGCCGCCGTTGAATGCGTGCGCGAAGGCATCGAGGATCGGGGGCGCGCGGACGAAATCCTGGCCGCCATGCGCGAAAAAACCTTAACCTACGGCGTGGCGCCGGAGTACATCGCCCGACGCCAGATCAACGTCGCGTCGCGTGCTTTCGTGGACAAACCCATGGGAACCGTCGGGCACGAGCTGCCCTACCTGCATCGAAACCTATTAAACGACGTCCGCGGCGAACCGTTGGAAACGCGCATGAAATTCTACGAGAAAGTCGTGTTGCGCATTCTGGAACTCTGGTATCCCGCGCACCACCGGGCGCCGGACGACTTCGTGCACGTTACCTGTTCCGGTTATCTTTCGCCCAGTCCGCCCCAGAAGCTCATCGCGCGTCGCGGCTGGTCGAATACGGGCATCGTCAATTCTTATCAAATGGATTGTTATGGTGCTTTTCCGGCCGTTCGTATCGGGGCGGGCCTGCTGGCCGCGGGCAATATGCCCGGGAAAAAAGAACGCGTGGACGTGATTCACACCGAATTCGCTTCCCTGCATTGCGATTTCGGCTCCAGCGATCCGGGCAACATCATCAACCTCACCCTCTTCGGCGACGGTTTCATTAAATATTCCCTGCGGCCCGCGAACGATCTGCGCGCGTCCGGCGAACCCGGCCTTCGCATCATCGCCGCCCACGAGGAATTGATCCCCGACACCCACGACGACATGACCTGGGGCCCGGGTTCCTATCAGTTCAATATGTTTCTTTCCAAGAACGTGCCCCTGCGGATTCGCGAGGCGATTCTACCCTTCGTCAAATCCCTGTGCGAAAAGGGCGCTATCGACTTTGAACGCGATAAGGCTAAACTGAATTTCGTGATTCATCCAGGCGGACCGCGAATCTTGAATCATATCCGCGACACCCTGGAAATAAGCGAAGAGCAGGTGGCTCGGAGCCGCGCGGTTCTTCGACGTCATGGAAACATGTCGTCGGCCACCGTGCCGCACATCTGGAAGGACGTTCTGGACGACCCCACGATCAGGGGTCCGGTCATCAGCATGGCTTTCGGCCCCGGCCTGACGGCCACGGGCCTGGTGCTGGATAAAATTTAGCGCGGCCGGCGCGGTGCGAATCGCCCCCGGCGATGGACTACTTCAAGAGAAACTTGTACACCTTGATGATGCGAAAGGTCCACTGATTGGAAGGACGCTTTTCCTTGCACTGCTTCACGATGCTTTTCGAGGTACCGGGCGGCAAAGGGATAAAGACGGTACAGGAACCGCGAATGCCCGTGGGCTCCTTAACGCGACTCTTGTTCAGATAAATTTTCATGTTCAAACTGCGGGGGCCGTCGGATGAATTTACGGCCTTAACGGTAAAAGCGCGAAAACCCTTAACCTTGTCCGCGGCTTTCTCGACGGTCACGGTCACATCGTTTTTGACTTTTGTGCGGGCCTGTTTGGCGTTCAGCGCCATGGGGGCGGCCGCCAGTAAGACAAACGCGATTCCGTTTACTAATTTTCTTTTCATACCTGACTCCCGGGGTCTCGCCCCTGCCCCTTTGACGCCTCCGAGGCGATTCGGGTTCGGCTAACTATCGGGGATTCGGCGGGGATGTCAAGGGGGACGAGGCGTCGATCTAGCCGTTTCGGAGAGATTACAAAGCGAGCATGGAAACAACAGGGAGAGAATGCGAGTCCTACGGAACACTCCTTCGGCGTTGTGGTAGCTACGGAATTTCGAGCTCTTTTTTCGCTGGCGGAGATGTTCGGCGAGAGACTCCCATGGACTTTCGCGGGTCTTGCGGTTTACTCCCCCGGCTTTCCGAGCTTACATGTTTCGACTTCGGACACCATTGCCCTGGTGCGGACTACTCAATTTGACGCATCACAGTCATAATCTTTTCCGTCTTTTGACAAAAAGCACCAAGTGAGTACGTGGAATTACGGATAAGCTAATACCCTCTACGTAGACTTGCGGATTGTGAGACTACCCCAGATAGCTTACATTTAAGCGTGGATGCCAGCAAGCATGGACCGGCAGGATTAGATCTTTCCTATTCACGGACTTTATTTCACAGGTTCTCTTATTGTCATCCACTCCCGTCAATAAGAGCAAAATCTCTTTTGTCGGAGAACTTCCAACTCACAAGGAGAATCAAATGAGCAATTCACTGGTTCCGGAATTCTACGAGAATGATCCGGAAATGCGAGCCGCGCAACATATCACGTTCGATAAGACAATACTGGATTTTTTCCGGTTTCTGGCGCAAGATCAAGACGAAGACCATAAATTGAAAGACCCGGCTGTATGGCGAGTATTCGCAATCGACGTTTTGAAGCTCCCAGACGATGAGACGACGGCATACCTCGCGGATTTGAGCGCCTTTTCGCTTCTCAATGCAGGCCCACCAAGAGATGAAAGCAGGTTAATTCTACAACGGATCATCGCGGGGATTTTTCTCCTCGGCATTTTGAACTCGTTCTGGCCAACGCATCCCGCTAAAAACAAAGCCGGAACACGAACATCCCAATTTGTAAATCCAATCTCAGTCGCATTTCAGTCGATTCTGAATGATACACCGGCAAATCCCAGAGCAACGGACGCACTAAAAGTTCGAAGCATAGCTACTTTACAAGAGCTTGCCTGGGATTATGCCGCCGACCAGAACCTTGAGGGGCCGCACTTTGAAAAGCTCCACAAATACATACTTAACACATATAATATACCCGAAGCGCACGCGACTAATTTCGCAAATGCATTTTGGTACGCCGGCAAGTACTTTCTTCAGCTGGTGACCATGCACGGCGACAAATTCGACCGAAACATGCGCCCTGCCGAATTTTCCATACAAGCTATGGCGCATCCGGAGATTGAAGCCGCGAAGGAATTCGTTGAGGGCTTGGAATTGGGCCGACTGGCATTCGGCGAGACCCTCTACTCCACCTATTGGTAACCCGCCATGAACAAAAACAAACTCATGCAGGCCTTCCTTCCCCACCTTCGCGGTCTTCCCATAAACGGGAAGGCCCTGGAGCAAATCCAAACCCTGGCCGAACGGTTGCCTGAAGCGGGCATGGCCGGGTGTCTGGAGATGCGCTTGAACGACGAAGACGCGGCGGACTTCTGCGCGATACTCGGACCCGAGGATCGCGTGGAAGCCGGACGGGGAAAAACATCGACGGGCGGCGGCGAAATCGGGTCGTCGCTGCCGACGGACTGGGCGAAGGATACTTGCTGGCAACGGGCGCTGGCCATTCGTCGCGCGTGGATGGACGACGAACATCCTCTTTCCGATCTCTACGCCCTGTGTTACGAATTCGACGAAGGCGTGCCTTCGCCCAACCTCTTCTATACTCTAAAGAAGAAACCCGAGGATCCGGCGGCGGGACGGAGAGACACCCGGGCCATTCTGGAACAGGTCGTACGCGAAACCGGCGCTCGGGCCGCGCCGGAGACTTTCGCCAACTACGAACGCTGCGAAAAAGCGCTGACTCCGGGCGCTTACATTCGTCACGTGGGCTTGCTCCTGCCGCGCCCCACGGACGCGGTGCGCATCGTCATCGCGGACATGGCGGCGACGGACATCATGGAGTATCTTCGCCGGCTGGATCTGGACGTGCCGGGCGTGGGCCAAGTCCTGGAGCGTCTGCCGGAATTCCTGGGCGGAATCCAGGTGAACCTGGACGTGGGACCGCGCATCCATCCCAAAGTCGGGCTGGAGATTACCGTGCCCGCGCTGGAAAAGTCCTTGAGCTGGCCCGTGATCATGGCCCGCCTGCATCAAGACGGACTGGTAAGCAAGGAAAAGTTCGACGCGCTGATTCCCTGGTATGCCATGAACTCAATGTATGTAGATCACAAATTGTTCTGGCGCAGTCTGAATCATATCAAGATTGTTGTTCGCAATATAGGATTACCCGAGGCCAAGGCCTATTTGATGTACCACCCCAGCTTGCCCATGGGATACCTGTTCCATGACATACTGGGAGCCGTTCGCGGCAAGCCTCCCCGGGCGCCGATCCCGACTCACGAGTGATGTAATGTCCGATGAATTCCCGGGAATTCCCCTGGCGGAGTACCTGAACATAAACGAGCCGATGGGCGCAATGCCGTCGGCCGATTTTGTTTCCATTGCGCAAGCCGTTACGCGCGCCCTTGAGGAAGTTCATCGCAAGAACATCATTCACTGTAATTTGAATCCGCGCTCCATCCTTATTAAGCCCCGGGATAAATCAGCGAGCCTCATTGACTTTCATCTCTCCGTCCAGGGGCCCCGGGTGAAGGCCGACGAGAACATTCGAGGAGAACTGCCCTACATAGCTCCGGAACAAACGGGGCGATTAAACCAGGCGGTGGACTTTCGCGCGGATCTTTATTCCCTGGGCGTAGTCTTCCATGAAATGTTGACGGGGAGTTCGCCCTATCGCGCGGAGCGTCCCCTGGAATGGATTCACGCGCACATTGCCCTGCCCCCTGCTTCGCCGCGGGATTCCAACCCGAAAATCCCGCCCGCGTTAAGCGCGATGGTTCTGAAACTAATCAGCAAATCGCCGGAGGATAGATACCAGAGTTGCCACGGGCTGCTGGCCGACTTGAAGCTGGTCATGACGCCGGGAGGAGCACCGGGGAATTTTACGCCCGGCGCCTTTGATCGCGAGGCGATTTATCGCCGTCCCGCCGCCGTGCACGGACGCGAAACGGAACTGGAACGCCTGGAAAGCGTACTTGCGTCCGCGCGCAACGGCACGGCCGAGCTGGTTGTCTTATCCGGCGAATCCGGCCTGGGCAAGACCGCGTTATTGAGCGAGTTTCGCGCGCGCGCGAAGGACGGCGTTTACATGGGCTCCTTCGACGCCTATGCCGGCATACCCTATCAAGGCCTGACGCGAGCCGTGGCCGCCTTTCTCGATACGACCTTGATTCGCAATCCCGAAAAGTTCGAAACCCTGAGAAACAAGCTGGACCGAGCCTTCGGCGATGAGACGCCGCCCTTCCTGGACTTGTTGCCGAGCTTTCGCGCGCTGCTGGGCCGCACGGAGAAACCCGTCCGTCGACCCGCGACGACCCTGGGCAATCGCTTTTTGCTGACTCTGCAAAAACTGGTGGAGATCCTGGCCGACTCCTCCCCGCCCCTGGTGCTGGTCCTGGACGATTTGCAATGGGCCGACCGAGCTACGTCCATCGTCCTCGGAGCTCTCCTGCGCAATCCTCGCGCGCGAAATCTTATGCTGATTTGCGCTCATCGCAATCCCGAAAGCGACGAACACTTGAAAAAAGTCCTGCGGGAAATCGCGCAGGTTCGCCCCGTTCACGAAATCGCCTTGAAGCCTTTACGCCCCCTGGAAGCCCGCTCCCTGGTGAGCGAAGCCGTGCGCATGCCGGAAGCGGAACTCGAGCAACTGGCGCGGCTGTGCTTAATCAAAACCGGCGGCAATCCCTTTTATATCGTTCGCTTTCTGGAATCCCTGGTGCAAGACCGGACGCTGGATTTCCAGGACGGCCGCTGGGTCTGGGAGCCTGAACAGGTGCGCGCGCGAGACATCCCCGACGACGCGGCCGACTGGATGGCGCAACGCATCAGTCGCCTGCCCCGGGACGTGGCGGAATTAACGGCTCGCGCTGCCTGTCTGGGAGCGCGATTTGAAACGCGCCTTCTGGCCGACATTACCGGCCGGGACGGCATAGACGCGCGCATGGATCGGGCGGTAGCGGAAGGATTATTACTGCCCCTGGAAGAAGGCACGTATCGCTTTTCCCACGACAAGGTACGCGAAGCCGCGTTGAACCTGTTGACGGAATCGCAACGGGAAGCATGTCATTTTGAGGCCGGACGCAGGATGATGGATTATGCCGGCGCCGACCCCTTCGATACCCTGAATCACTTGATCCGGGGTTTCGAACGAACGCGCGTCTCCCATATGGACGCAAGCTTCATCGACCTGTGCCTGCGCGCCTGCGAAATCGCCCGCAACAGGGGAGCTTACGAAACGGCCTTGAACTACATCACGCACGCCATGCTGCTTCCGGGGGACGATTCGCCGGAACGAACCTTTCGCATTCAACTGGAACGCATTGAATGCGAATTTCTCAATCAAAACATGGACGAAGCACGCCGTTTTCTCCGGACGGCCATGAGCGAAACCAGGAACTTTACTCGCCGAGCCGCTTTGCACGGCATGGAGATCAACATTCGCAATCACCTGCTGGACTATGAGGGAACCGCTCGCACGGCGGTGGCCGCGTTGCGGGAAGTTAAGATTCGCCTTTCCGCGAACCCGTTTCCGGTACTGCTGGAATATTTTCGAAGCCGACGTCTGCTGAAGAAAACAAGTCCGGAAAGCCTTTCGACATTGAAGCCCATGGAGGACGACGAGCTCCGGGCCGCCATGGACATCATGGGCGCGGCGGTGCCCGCGACTTTTCTCAAAAACAAACTGCTGGCGCTGCGCATGGGCCTGACCATGTTTAATCTTTCCCTGATTCACGGCAATTCACCCGCGTCCTACCTGGCTTACGGTATGTATGGAGTCGTTCGAACCATCATCGGCGGTAACTTTCGCGATGCGCCGCGATTCGGACGCGCCGCCATGGACTTGAGTCGTCGCTTGGACGATCCGGCCGCCATGGGAGCGGCGGCTTTCGGGCACGGCGTGCTGCTCGCGGTCTGGGAAGAACCCATGGCCCGCTTGACGCAATTCTTCGAACAGGGCCTCAGCGCTTCCCTGCGGGCGGCCGACTTGAATTTCGCGCGCACCAATGCGCTTTTGCTCATGACCTCCATGATTCTAGCCGGCGCGAAACTGGAGGAATTCGAAAACAAAATGGAGGATATGCGGGACCTGGCCGCGAAACTACGCAACCGGGAACTGGACGTCGTTGTGAACGCGGCCGACACCTGGCTCGACGCCATGGGGGGCGTCCCGCTCGCCGGGCACGTAGGTCCGGACGAGAGCGACAGTCAGCAAGCGCGTGGATTTCACTATCTTTACGTCCTGCAGGCCGGCGTCCTGCTGCGAGATTGGGCGAATGCCAGGCGCGCGCTGAACGAACTAAAAAAGACCGGCGATTTTCTGGATAGCGGCTACTACTTTATCGAAGCGGACTTTCTGGAGAGTTTGACCTTGCTCCATGAATATTCCTCGGCCGACCCGCGCGCGCGCTTGTTCATCAAGCTTCGCCTGCGACGTCTTCAGGCCAAAATGAAAAAGCGCACGCGAGCGATGCCGGCCAACATGGAATTTCGCCGCTTGCTCGTGGAGGCCCTGCAAGCCCGTCGAGCCGGAAACGTGGAACGGGCGGGCGGACTCTTCGATCAAGCCGCGGATGAAGCTCGTCGCAACGGATTTCTGCAGTACGCGGGCTGGGCGCTGGAGACGGCGGGCGAAATGTATCGAGAACAGGAACGCGCCCGGCCGGCGGAATTTTATTTTCAAGAAGCTTCGCGGGCCTACGCGGAATGGGGCGGCGAATTCAAGGCCCGGGCCCTGAAGCGGCCCGAAATTTCCCGGGACGCCGCCGATGCCCCCATGATTCGCCTGGAGCAATTGGACCTGTTGAGCGTGGTGAACGCCGCCGGGGCCATCACGTCCGAAATCAACCTGGAACCGTTGATGGGTAAACTCATGGGCAATGTCTTGCGCAATGCCGGCGCCGTACGCGCCGTGCTGCTTCTGAAACAAGGCGATGAGTGGCGACCACGCTTCGAGGCCAACGCACGGGAGGAACGGATCACGGATCTGGACGACGTCGATTCCCGCGCTTATGAAAAAATTCCCCGGGGCGTGATTCGCTACGTGGATGAGAAGCGAGTCCCCGTGGTTTTGTCGGCGGCCGCCGAGGACCCCATGTATCAGGCGGACGAATATATTCGCGAACACAAACCCGCGTCAATCCTGTGCCTTCCGCTCCTGCGCGGCGAAAAAGCCGTCTCCATGCTGTACATGGAGAACCCCTCGACTCCGGGAGTCTTTACACAAGAGCGTCTGGAGTTGCTCAAGCTTCTGTCGGGGCAAATGGCCAATGCCATAGAAAACGCAGTGTTGTACCAGCGTTCCACGGAGTTGAACCGGGCCATAGAAAATCTACTTTTCGCCACCCGGGAAATGGCTCGGGCATCGGATGCTTTCGCGGCGACGGCGACGGCGCTGCACTATATTCGCGTTCAACTGGGTTTACCCGACGACGTGAAGCAATATCTCTACATCGCGGAGCCGCCGGACTATGAACTCACGCGCTACGATATGTCCCCGGGATCCGCGGCGCGAAGAGAATCCCGACGCGATTCGCAATCCCATGATCGAGAGTTGCTCGAAATGCGCGAGATGAGCACGCGGGGCAAGCGGCTGTTCATTCCCATTCGCATGGAGGATCGCTTCCAGGGCCTGCTGGAAATCCATGGAGTTGAGCGGGGCCATGCCGAAAAAGAATACGTGCTGGGTCTGTCCGGTTCCCTGG
>CAZGYS010000118.1:0-12999 GCA_964530305.1 uncultured Leptospiraceae bacterium | reverse complement strand
CAGGATGTCCAGGGGCAGCGTCACGCTCGTGGGCACGCAACCAGGCAGGACCATAATGGCTACTTTCACGAGTTAAGTAATCGGATCCTGGACTTTTTCGTAAACCGGAATTCCCGCGGAAAAATGCACGTGTCCCATTTGCAACCCCATGGCGTCGCATTTGCTACTGGCGATTTCACCGCCGGCTCCGCTATATTTGCATCGGGAGGAAAGATGCATGAGTAATGAGAGTCCGATGAAGAATAAATTCGTGGGTTACGGCGTGTTTCTGGTGGTGCTGGTTTTCGGTCTGATGATGACCAATTCCGGCGTGAATAAGTTTCTGGGATATATGCCGCATCCGCCCCTGGAGCCCGGCGCGCGCGCTCTGGCGGATGCTTTCACCGCTACGGGGTACATGTGGCCCGCAATCGCCATCGCGGAAATCATCGGCGGGTTGCTTGTATTGACGAAGCGCTTCCGAGCCGTCGGCGCCATTCTACTGATGCCGATTACCATCAATGTATTGCTGCTGGATGCGTTTTTGAATCAGGGCGTGCTGTGGATCGGAATTACCGTATTCGCCTTGAACGTGATCGTTCTTGCGTCCCAGAAGCATAAACTCGAAGGCCTTTTCGCCAACGCCTGAAGTCGGCCAGGGAGAATCACATGCAAGCACTGATGATCACGGGCTACGGTAGTCCGCGCGAAAACCTTAAGTTTAGAAACGTCCCGGACCCGATGGTCGGCGCACTCGATATACTGATTGATGTTCACGCGGCCGCGATAAACCCCATCGACAATATCATTGTACGTGGCGGCTTAAAAGCCATGCGTCCCCTGAAGTTTCCGGCACCCATCGGCTTCGACGTAAGTGGTACCATTGTAAAGGTCGGTTCCGGAGTCAGCGGCTTCAAGACGGGGCAGGCGGTTTTCGCGCGGGTGCCCTCCGAACGTCCCGGAACCATCGCGGAACGCGTCGCCGTGCGCGCGGACGCCGTAGCCTTAAAACCGGAAAACGTCGGTTTTGAGGAATCGGCTTCCTTGCCGTTGGTAGCGCTCACGACGATGCAAAGTTTCGTCCGGGGTGGACTGAAGCCGGGCGGGCGAATTCTGATCCACGCGGGTTCGGGCGGTATCGGTACGTTCGCGGTTCAGTACGCGAAAGCACTGGGCGCTCATGTCTTTACGACGACCAGCACCGCCAATATTGAATGGGTCAAGGAACTGGGCGCGGACCGCGTCATCGACTACAAGACCGAGGACTATCGCGAAATCGCCCGGGATCTGGACATGGTCTATGATACCCTGGGTGGTGACTATACCCTGGACGCATTCGACTTGATAAAATCCGGCGGCAGTGTCGTCAGCATCAAGGGCGCCATCGATGACGAGACGGCCCGAGAACTGGGCCTCAATGCATTGGTGCGTTTTATTCTCCGTTTGAAGGCGCGAAAGATTGTCTCGAAGGCGAAAGCGAAGAACGCCTACTACAAAATGTTATTGATGCGGCCCGACGGCGCGGCCCTGGCGGAGGTGGCGCGAATGGTGGAAAAGGGAAACATCAAACCCGTTCTCGACCGAAGCTTCCCTTTTGAGCAAAGTATCCAGGCCCTGGAGTATCTGGAAAACGGGCGCGCGAAAGGCAAGGTAGTTATTGAAATGAAATGACGCCGTCCAAAAATAACGAGACAGTATTTCCGGAACGATGAAAATCTGGTCAAATTTCCGGGAGTTCTATTCTGTTCAGGCGATTTTCGTTCTCTATTGTCATCGTCATCACGATCGTCATTCCGATCACCGGGTTGAGCCCGGTGCTCTTTGGGCCGATGTCGTCCGGTTTGCGAGCGCAAGCGCGCGGCGGCGATGCTCCGACTACCTCCCCCGGCAGTGCAGGGAAAACGGAAGCTAAAGGAGGTAACCGAACCGATCGCTTTGTACCCCTGGCGTTGCCGGTGGCCAGTTCGGACCTGGGAATCGGCGCGGGGGCGGCTTTCGTCTATACGAAAAATCGCCCCGGTTTTCTACCCTACAAGGCCCAGCTTCAGGTCATCGTGGCGCGGACCAGCATCGGCTTTGAACTCTACACCGTGAGATACGACCACCTGCGTTTCGCGGGTACGCCCTTTCGCCTGCGGGCCGGCGCCATCGTCGTTCGGGATCCCAATCGCCGTTATTTCGGTTACGGCAATCGCCAATTTCCCGGACGCAATCAAGAAATCGAGGATGGGAAAATCGCCGCGGGCGGAAATATTCCCACGTATCGAGATTCCATTAAAGGAGAAGAGGTCAGTCTCAATACGAACTTTCTTCGGGACCCCGCGCAAGGCTTGAATCCGGGACGACGGGTCCTACGCGAAAGCCAGAACAAGTACTTTCGCTTCGACTTTCAAAATCGCGGGGCCTGGTTTAATTTAAGCGACGACATCGGCCGTACGAATTTTCGATGGCGATTCGGCCCTTACTGGAATCGCGTACGTGTTCAATCCTATGAGGGGGACCGCGAAGGAGGCAACACGTACGCCCACGCTCTTCGACCTGGAACGTCCGGTGGGATACGACGCGACTGAGAAACCACGTTTCGTAAACGGGGCCCGGGCGCGCCTGACTTATGAAACCATTCCCCGTTCGCGGGAGGTGAACCCCAACACCGGTTTCGTCATCGGCGTGGGTACGGAGGCGTCCGGTCGCCTCATGGGATCCAGTTATACTTTTCAGCGACATACGCTGTTCTGGTATCATTACTTCGAGCTTTTCGAGGACTACTTTAAGCCGCGCAAGAAGGAATTGGTGCTGGCGCTGCGCGCGCTGGCCATGGAAAGTCACGGCGCCATGCCGTTTTTTCATGAGCGGGGCCTGGGGGGACGCACTCTGCGAGGTTATCCCTCCAATCAATTCGTTGATCGAGTCCTTGTGACTTCCAGCGTGGAGTTGCGCTATACTTTCGCGCGGGTCGCCATGCTGGGAGGAACGGACTTCATCGGCGAAGTCTTTTTCGACCAGGGACGCGTGGCGCCCACTCGTCGGGAAATCAGCAATCGCGATTGGCATCGCGCCGCGGGTGTGGGCATCGGCGCCGTGGCCGGCGGCAATGCCATGCTCGAGTTCTCGGTGGGGCGCTCACGCTTCGAAACCTATTTTGAATTAAGTTTCGGCCATTCCTTTATTTTGCAGTAAGGCGGAAGTGGTTTTCGCGCGGGTTCGCGCGCGAAATTAATCGCGCACGCAAAAGATCACCGCCGTGTTGCGCGGCCTGTTTTCGTTCCCGCCCTGGGTGCCGATGATGGTGCCGGAGAGCTGAATGAATCGCCCCGCCGCGCCGGTCGTATGATAACCATTGGTGCCTCCGTCCGTGGCCGCGAAAGCAAAGGCGCCGAAGTCCAGGCCGCGATAACCGCCGAAACCGCCCAACGCCTGGTGATCGTGATTGCCGCCGCCGTGATTGTGGGACGCGAATGCATGGTTCTGAAAATCGCCGATGGTTCGCGCGCCGCCGTCGGGATCCTCATTGCCGTCCGAACGCGTTCCGGCGGCGGAACTAAAATCATTCAAGCCGCGCAGGAATTGGCCCCGCAAGTCCGGCGTTCCACCCGTGCCGTCCGCGGCGCTCCAGCCGACGGGACAGTTTGAGAGATGAAAAGCGCCCACGAAACCCGCCGGTACCGCGGCGGCGATGCGAGCTTCCAGCAATTGAAAGTTCTCGTTCATTTGAGAAGCGGAGACCACCTGGCTGGTCTGAAAGGTATGGAGGGATTGGGCCGCTAGATAGCCCAGAGCGATAAAGACCGCCATACCCGCCGTAAAGGCGAATCCCTTGAGGAACGACTTGCGTAGTTCAAGCAGCATGACGGAGACCGGAAGCGATCACAGTAAACCATGCTTTCCGGAATTCGTCAAGCTCCTGTCCGGACCATACCCTGCACGGCGCGTACATTACCGAGACTACGGCGCTGCCCGCTGCGCGATTTTCAATGGAGCTGAACTATATGCTCCTGGTTCGTCGCCGGCATGGACCATGCCGTTGTCGGCTCATTACTCTTCGTCGTAATTCCACACGACGTAGGCGCAGGCTTCCGCTACCATGCGCGCGCCGAGAAATCGCCATACGGGCATTAAGTCCGCGCCGGTGGCGATGGCACCCGTGGCCGAGTCGGCGACATTGGCCACCGTGGCCGCGGAGGGAAGGTAGCCCTTAATTTTATCCATGATGGCGGAGCCGTGACCTTTCGCCTGATCGACGAAGCCGCCCAGCGGCCCGGCGAATTCGCCCATGACTTTGTTCGCGTCGCCCAGGGCGCCGCCGCCGAACACGGACGTGAACTTATCGCCTACGCCGCCGCCGAATTTATCCATGAGCTTATTGACCGCGGCCGCGCCGCCTTCCACCAGGTTGTCCGCGAAGGGCAGGGCGATTTCCACCGCCGCGTAGTAGATGGCCATTTCCTTGCCGGCGGGAATTTCCAGGAACTGCTCCACCTTCTCCTTGATGGAGCCGGGAAACAACTTGTAGATCATGTAGGCCATGGCCAGGCCCTTGAGAGCCGCGTCGGCCGCCTGTTGAGGATCGGCTTCGAAGGTGCGCCCGTCGTCTTTTTTGTCGGAGAACATATCCACCAGGTTGCGCACCCCGGTGACGATACTCAGGCCCGTGTCGGCCGTATCGATTTTGTCCGCCGCCCACAGAGCGTCTTCCGCGTCTTCTTCCTTGGTGAGATCCTTTACGGCGTAGTAGAGGTCGTCGTACTCCTCGTCGTCCATGTCGTCGACTTCGTCATAGCCCACGACGCGATCCAGGGCGTCCTCCAGGTCATTGTAAAACTCAAAATCGGGCGCGCCGGGCACCACGGAGAATACTCCATTGCAAAGTTTAACGGTGTAATCGTCCTTATCAAAATCTCCCAGTATGTCCTTGAGTTTAACGTCGCCCATGTGTGTGGTTCCTCCGTGGTATTTACCGACCATGGCGTCGCGGTGGAAAACAGGTCAAGCGCGAATCGCCTGAAAGGCGCGCGAAATTTGTTCAGGGTTTGTGAGCCAGGTAAACGGAGCGGCCGCGAGTTTCAAACCAGTAGAACCCGGGGCGCTTCGCGTTCTGTAACCAGGTTAGTCGGCGGGCATCTCTCCTGTGGACTACTCCGTCTATTACTACCAGCGGTTTCGAGGAGTTAATGTCTTTGGCTCGAAAGGCCACGCGACCGGATGGGCTTTCTTCAAAGAAGCGGCCCTTAACATGAGATGGTAGGACGAACAGGAAGGGGCCGTACACATTGCCCCGGTAATGCACGAACTGGCCATGCCCTTCATACGCAAAGAGGTGGGTCTCTATGCCGATCGGCTCCCCCGAAGGCAGGACGCCGAAATAGGGGCTAGGGCCGTCGGAAATTCGGCCGCGGAATTTTCCATTGGCCATCAACACCGAAGCATCGCGGTGAAATTCGCGGGCGACGAAGCCCCAGGCGGCTCCCGGTCCCCAGCGGAAAGCCCGCAATCGGGCGTAGGAACCGTATCGGCGTCCGTTCATAAAAAGAGTATAGTGATGCGAGCGGGCGGCGCATGCCTTGCGCATGTTGGTTCCCATGGGCATCGCCGCGGCGAAGGCCCAGCGTTTCGCGTCCGGACTGAACTCGATAAAGCGACGTTCCCCGGGCCGCGGGCCCGACAGGTTGTATTGCAGGGAACAAAAGGGGCCGAAGCGCCTGCCGTTTACGATGATGCGTCGAACGCCGTTCTTTTCCCGAACGAGTAACGCCCAGCTCAGTCCGCCGCCGGGTCGCTTGAGAATCCGCGTGGCGGCGATTTTGGTATACGGCCCGAAACGTCCCGCGTCCGTGAGTAGAAAATCGCCTTTCGCGTTCTTTACCTGAATCGTCCAGTGCTTGCCGGAGGAATCGAAGTTGATATCGCGGACATCCTGGTATTCACCGTGAAAATTTCCGTTCACAAAGAGTAGTTGGCGCTGCTTCGTTCGAGTGTCGACGATCACCAGATTACCGCGGGGGCCCGTTCGTACCCCGGGAAAGGTTGCGAAGGGACCCAGCCTTTTAACCGGACCCCGACCCCGGTGAAGATAAGCAAACGATCGCCGGGCCTTACCCTTGCCGTTGAGGGTGACCACCGCCCAGTGCGAACGATCCGGCGCGCGCATGCCGTACACGAGCGCGGCGCCCGGCGGCAAGGGGAATTCGCGGCCGTCGATAATCGCGTAGCCCCGATCTTTTCTGTCGCCGATAAAGGCTCGGTGGGACGGCGAGTGTTTTTCAAAGGAAGCCAGGAGATCGTAAACGCCCAGATCCCGGCCATTGTCCAGCAGTCTATCGCGACCTTCGCGTACCATTACGGTCGCCGTCCAGCTTCCGTCGGGAGCGAATTGGAGGAAGGGAGATTCTTCGATCGCGTCGCGGTGAGGAGTGACTTTGTACGGGCCGTACTCACGTCGCATATCGCGAATGATCCAGCGGCCGGGAGCCGTCTTCGCCGTAAAGCCTCTCCCGACTTCGAGGTTCCAGGGGTATTCCAGGTAAGGTCCCAGGCTCTGCCCGTTCCAGATGACCACGAAGCCCTGCTTCGTCCGGCCTCGCAGGGCCCAGTTTACTCCCTTGTGGGCAAGGTAGGGCTTCCGGTGGGGTTGCTTAATGAACGGTCCGTATGTTCGGCCGTTCACATGATAGAAGAAGCGCCCTTTCGGACCGCGATAGCCCACGGCATAGTAGAGCCGGCCTTGCGCCGACCAGATATGGCGCGCGAAAACCCGGCTCTTCGAAGGCAATTTGAAGAGGAAGCGGGCGGACGGGGAGGTCGCAGTCTCGGGGACGGCCGCCGTCGGAACGAGCATCAACACCAGAAGCAGAATGATACGCGACCAGCCGATTTGTAAGAGAGAAAACGTTGCGGTCCGGAATCTCACGGTAGTACCTACCTTCGTCAAAAATCCGCTAATCTGATACGGCGACGGACGGTTTTTCAAGACTGCCGGCCTAAAAAACCGCCTCAAAAAGGTGGCCTTGGAGGCCGCCGATTCCGATCCTGTAAATATGAGCAATGTGGATCAGACCCGGGCGCCGAGAACCGCCCAATCGGCCCGGAAGACCTCCGAGACGGACATCGCCCTGGGCATCAACCTGGACGGCACGGGTGAATACAATCTCGAAACGGATATTCCCTTCTTCGAGCACATGCTCACGCACATCTGCAAACACGGCATGATCGACATGGACCTGCGTCTCCACGGGGACCTGGAAATCGACGGTCATCACAGTGTTGAGGACACCGCCATTTTATTCGGAGGACTCCTGCATGAGGCCATCGGCAACAAGGCCGGCATTAATCGCTATGGTCACTTTACGCTGACCATGGACGAAGTCCTGACCACGGTGGCGGTGGATCTGGGCGGGCGATTCAATTTTACCTACAATGGTCCCGACTCCATCAAGGAAGGAAAATTCGGCGTCTACGACGCGGAGCTGAGCCTGGAGTTTCTACAGAAGTTCGCCATGAACGCGAAGATGAACCTCCACGTGAACGTGCACTACGGCGATAATCGCCATCACATCCACGAGTCCGTCTTCAAGGCCCTGGGGCGCGCCCTGCGCATGGCGCTGGAAATCGATCCCCGCGCCGGCGGACGCGTGCCTTCCACGAAGGGCATGCTGGAGTAGGGCGTGTTTTGGGCCGTGACGGGCGGCGTCAAAAGCACCCGTAGGCAAGGGCGATGCCGTACTTCAAGCTTGCGTAACATTCGAGACCCCGGCGTTCCGCCTCGGTGAGGGCCTTGTCGAAAACCATTACCAGGCCCATGTCTCCGGCAAAAAAGCGCCCGGTTTCGGATTGGGTCTTGGCCTGCCCGCCGATGGTGATGGGGCCGTCCGTGCTCATGCGCGTCGACGCTTCATTGATTTCGCCGGCGGTTAGCTGCGTCAAGGAGTGGGCGGAGGAGGCAATGGCGCTTCCGTTCACGAAGATGGTTTGATGATGATCCGTCGCCGGAGCGAATTTCGTTCGCGCGAAAATGATGACCGGTTCCAGCGTCGTGGATTGGTAGGGAGTCAACAGAGCCGTTCCGCCCGCCGCGGACGGAGTGTACGTGCGTAGATTATTCCCCTGACCGTCCGGGTTGGCGGAATAGGCCAGCCCATAACCATCGGTACTTTGCAATCCGAAATCCAGGATGAAGCTCAGGTTGTTGTCCTCGGCATTGGAACGAACCACCGCCATGATGCTCACGCCGTCATTCGTACTATAGATGTAATTTGCCCCCAGCGTTAAGTTCGTGCCCGGAGTCTGGGAGGAATTGAATCGCAACGCGGGTTGTCCGCCCATGGCACCGACTTGATAAGTCGGCTGCTGGGCCGCGGTGGATTGCGTGGCGTTAAATCCATTTCCCGATTGGTCGGCCCAGGCGGAGACGGACGCTCCATCATTCGCGGTGACGCCGTCGGCCTCCAACCAGAGTCTTAAATTGGAGCCCAGCGCGGTCGGTTGAAGGGGGGCGATGGACGGGCAGACGGGGTCACGCAGCAGGCAGTGCAAGGCATTGCGCAGGTAATACTCTTCGGCCGCGGGATCCCCGGCATTGTACTGGTCCCCGTCGGCGCAGTTGGCGACGCAAAGCAAAATAAACGTGCCCAGTATGCTCTGGAGAATGGTTTTTCCGAACATAAGTTGCGGCAAGTTATGCATTTGCCGGTTTACCCGGCGTCGGGTCGGGCGACCCGACGGATTTACTTCAGAGGGGCTAAAACTACCGGCCGTCTTCCACGCCGTCCAGCAGGTCGAGTTCCTTGAATTTCGCGTTGAACTCATCGTCGGTGAATACGCCCTTCGCCTTGCAGACTTCGAAGAGGGTACGAACGTACAGGGCAAGCTCCGCGTTTTGCTTTTCCAGTTCGGCGACTTTGCCCTGATCGGCTCCACCCGCGGCTTGGGGACCGCCCGCCAGGACCTGGATCTTCTGGGCTACGTCGCCGATATCCTTCATGTTGCCCATCTTCATAATATTCTTGAATAAACTCATAATCTTAACTCCCTGTTGATGCTGTGCCGAAGGATCCGCCGGAGTGGTAAGGGCGATTCGTCGGCAGGGACAGGTGGGCCGAGCCCTCGGCGATGGTCAAGCATTCGCTACCGCGGTTTCATCGGTCGGCGCCGGCCGCGAACTACTCTGCTTCGAGAGGCGGTCGGTGTCGGATTCGCCTTAATCACAAACCTGAGCAATGGTAATTCCATATTTACGACTTCCATAACATTCGATCGTCCTTCGTTCGTTCTCGGTCAGCGCTCGATCAAACCATAGAATGAGCGCGATATCACCATCGAAGAAACGGCCGTTCTCGCTATTGGTTCTGGATTGAGCTCCGATGGTTACCGGGCCGCCGTTTCCGGCAGCCGAACAGGAAGCGAGCGGTGTTGCCGTCCCGGTTCCTCCTCGACTTGCGGCCTCGCAAATTTCGTTCGCGGTCAGCTGAACAACATTTATCGCGGTCTCCGTATAGAATGAGGTGCCGTTCAGGTAAATCGATTGGTGCTTGTCCGCGGCGGGAGAAAATTTAATGCGACCGAGAACAACGACCCACTCGGTGTCTTCCGTTTGCCGGACGACGAATTGTTGGAGACCGCCGACGGCACCGGTCGTCGGAGTATAGAATAATGCATTTACCCCGAGTCCGTTGGTATTCGCGGAAAAGCCGAGTCCGTATCCCGCTTCCGAGTTCCCTCCGAAATCCAGGATGAACTGGCTAGCGTTTTGAGAATTGTTGCGAACAACGGCCATAATGGTCATTCCGTCGTTACTACTGTAAAGGTAATCACTGCTCATGGTCAAATGTTGAGTCGCGGTTGGTTCGAAGCGGACGGCCGCGTGACCATTTACGACTCCTGCTTTGTATAACGGTTGTTGCGCTCCCATTGCCTGGGTCGGGGAAGCTGAATTGCCGGTCTTGTCGGGCCACGCGGTGACGGGACCATCATTGGAAAGGGAAAGTGAGTCTGCTTCGAGCCAGAGTCTAAGGTTACTTACGGTATCGGGTTGTATCAGCGTTGTTGTTGAACAAGCGGCGGTGCCCAGAACACATGGAAGGATACTCGTCAAATAATATTCATTGCTTGTCGGGTCTCCCGGGTTGAATAATTCCGGCGCTTCGCAGCCGCTAAACAGCAGTCCGGCACAGAACAGGAATATTGGCGGCATTCGACTGTTGCGGCAAGCCTTGCGGAAATGCATAAAATATAACTTATATGATTTATATGTTTAGTCAAGCAATTCCCGAATAGAACAGCTCCGCTGGACTCAGAATCCTCCTTGCAACGCCGCGTCCTCGCCGCAGTCTGACCCCGTGAAGATTGCCGTAGTCGATTACGGAATGGGTAACATCCATTCCATTCTGAAGGCTTTGCGCCTCTACCATGATGACGTGGAATTCACGGCGGACCCGGCCGTGCTTCGTGGGGCTCAGGCCCTGGTTCTGCCCGGGGACGGTGCTTTCGCCGCGGCCATGGACAATCTGGCGGGAGAAAAAGCGGACGTCCTGCGGGAACACGTCGCCGCGCAAAAGCCTCTCCTGGGCGTGTGCATCGGTTTCCAGATTCTCTTTGAGGATTCGGACGAGGGGCCGGGCGGGCGCCCCGGGATCCGAATGGTTCCCGGGCTGGGTTTAATTCCCGGTAACATTCGCCGTTTTCATTTCGAGGAAGAGCACAATAAGCATCTTCGCATTCCCCACATGGGTTGGAATCCCCTGCGGGACGCGCAAGGCGTCGCCGGTTCCTTTGATGAGGAACACATGTACTTCATTCACTCGTATCGCGCGACGAACGTCCCCGACGAATTCGTGCTGGCAAAGTGCGATTACGGCGGCGATGTTTTTCCCGCCATGGTGGCGTCGGGTTCGGTTCTCGCCACGCAGTTTCACCCCGAGAAATCCCACACCCAGGGCCTGCGCCTGCTGGAGGAGTGGGTGGCGCGTTTGAAAAGCTGAGGCCGCTTCAAATGGCGAGACATTGCGCATAAGTTAGCTTGCGTGGTTTTTTCGCTTGACGAAACGAAGGCTTCGCCTTAACTTCGACGCGCTATGTTCTTCCTCTACTCATAGTATCAAGAGCCGCCGGCATCCCGATTCTCGGGAAGCGCGCGCGGCAACCGTCATCGGCGTGAGATTTCCTCGCGGTCCGGTCATACTTTACAGTTTTGCGTCGACGATTCGCTCAGAATTCGTTTGAGAGATTCGTCTGAAACTCGTTCAGGGTCGGGCCTTGTTGCGCGCCGGTGTTTCCTCGGAAAGGAGATACACCATGAGTAGAAATATGTTCAATGCCCGCGCGGCGGTGGATGCCGCCGTGAGTCGGGCTTATCGCTCACTGGGGCGAAACAACCTTAAGCGCGATATGTTCGCCAGGCTACTGCATGTCGCCCGTGAAAAAAGCAACCTATTGCGAATTCCCCGGGGACGAGGCGTGCGTTGGGAGCACGCGCTCATGTTCGCGCGGGGCCTGCGCAACCTGGCGGAGCGAAGGGACGATTTTGTCCGTGGTCCGTCCGGCTGGTCCTCCGACGATTCATCGCCGTTAAGGACTTTCGCGTCCCTGGCGGACTATCTGCTGGGACAATATGAGACCCCCAGGTGTCTTGCCCTGAGCTGGCTGGAACGACGAAGCAATGAGTGGACGCGGCGTACGCGAGACTGGCACATCGCCGTGAGTCGCGGGGCTCGCTTTCGCGATTTGAATCCGCCCATCGCCATGACGCGTCGTATGGAGCGCGAGTTCCTGCGCGCGCCCCACGACCTGTCCGCGGTGGAGGCCTTGCGTTATGCCCAGGTGCTCGGCATGGGGGGAGAACGGGATTTGGCCGGAGCCGTGCTGGACACGCGATTGGGCATGGAAACTCAAAACGACGATTTCTGGCGCACCGTGATCGGATTTTTCATTCGCGAGCATGAAAAAGGAATGAGTCTGGAACACGTCGGCCCCATCGTCGATTGCTTGCAGGGGCTTCGCTTTACCCGAACCTCCGTTGAAACGAACCGCGGGCGGGAGTATCGTAAGCCTCCCCGGCCGGACCTGGAAATGAAGGGTCGTAACCTGCGTAGCGTGCTGGCCATGGTGGAGCAATGGCACGAGGAGCTGGCGAAAACGAATCCCCGTAACGGCAAGGTCTGGAGACCGTCGCGCTTTCGTGATTTCCAGTTTCTGGAATATCGAGACGTGCGTGACGACCGGGAACGCGGTATACGGCGCGTGGTGATTACCTGGAAGCTCCAGGAGCTCTTGAGCAGCGAGGAGCTCTTCCGCGAGGGGCGCGCCATGCGTCACTGCGTAAGTTTGTACGATCGGGACTGCGCCCACGGGCGGGCTTCCATCTGGTCCTTGACCCGGGAACAGGAAGGCGTAACGCGAAGGCGACTCACCATCGAGGTTGATCCTCGGACCGCGCGGATTCGTCAGGTGCAAGGACCGCGCAATACGCGACCGGATCCAACCGGTGACGCTATTGTTCAGCGCTGGATGCGACGGGAGGGGCTGGTAAAGGCATGAGCTTGACAGGCGCGGCGGTCAAGAGAGTCTGGCGGACCATGACGCAAGGTTTTCAGTTCATACCCGCCGTGGATCTCCTGGACGGTAAGGTCGTTCGTTTGATGCAGGGTGAATACGATAAGTCCACCGTGTATGGAGAGGACCCGACCCAACCTATTCGCGAATTCATTCGCGCCGGGGCCGAGTTGATCCATATCGTGGATCTCAACGCGGCGCGAAAGGGCGACCGCTCCGTGAATCGAGAAGCGGTGGAAAGTATCGTCGGCGCGGCCGCCCAGGAATCCTCTTCCCGGGGCGGCGTCGCCGCGCGTCTGGAACTGGGAGGCGGCGTGCGTGACATGGCCGCCGTGGACCATTACCTTGCGCTGGGCATTTCGCGCTGTATCATCGGAACGGCCGCCGTGTCCAAACCGGAATTCGTGCACGAAGCCCTGGCAAAGCACGGCCCACGACATCGAACCTCAGCTTGACCAGCCACGACGGCCTACCATCGAC